>CAYWVP010000053.1:0-4081 GCA_964461605.1 uncultured Anaerolinea sp. | reverse complement strand
CAGGTCCACATTACCCCGTTCATCGGAAGGCAGGTGGACAACTTCCAACCCGACCATTGAACAGGTGGCTGGATTGGTGCCGTGAGCAGAATCAGGGATCAGGACACGCGTGCGTTTTAGGTCTCCGCGGGATTTGTGATAAGCATTGATGATCTTGACCCCGGTAAATTCACCCTGCGCTCCGGCTGCGGGTTGTAAGGAGATCGCTGCAAACCCGCTGATCTCCTTTAGATACTCCTGCAACTGGAACATTAAGAACAGGTTACCCTGGATCGTCTCAAGAGGTTGTAATGGGTGTGTAAAAGCAAAACCCGGCAGCCTTGCTGTTACCTCGTTGATCTTCGGATTGTATTTCATCGTACAGGAACCAAGCGGGTAGAAACCTTTATCGATGCTGTAATTCATGGCGGAAAGATGGGTGAAGTGTCTGACGACGTCAATTTCAGCCAGTTCCGGAAATGGAAGATCAGCACGCACAAGATCAGCCGGCAATTCGTACTTTGGTACATCTGATTCGGGGAAGCGCACACCAGACCTGCCGGGTGATGAAAGTTCGTACAGGGTGGGCTCAGTCATGGCTTGCCTCCTTTAAGGCTTCTGCAAATGCTTCGATGTCCTCTTTCGAGATCACTTCGGTCACAGCGACAAGCATGTGATTGGCAAGGTCAGGATTGATCTTAGCCAGGTTCAAGCCACCCAGGAATCCATCTTCCAGCAAATGCTGGTTGATGTGATCAACATCACCCGGGCATTTGACCACAAATTCATGGAAAAATGGTTTATCGGTAAGTACTTCAAATCCTGGTAACCGGTTGATCAATTCTGCCGCGTAATGCGCTTTTTGATAACACAGATCAGCCACCTGCTGCATTCCCTGCTTTCCTAACAGGCTCATGTAGACCGTCGCAGCAAGCGCCATCAAGCCCTGGTTGGAGCAAATGTTGGATGTGGCTTTTTCCCGGCGGATATGCTGTTCACGGGCAGTCAGGGTAAGCACATAACCGCGTCTACCTTCACCATCAACAGTTTCTCCTACCAAACGTCCTGAGATCTTGCGGACAAATTCCTTTTTTGTCGCAAGGAACCCCAGGTAAGGGCCACCAAAGGATAGTGGAATACCCAGAGGTTGACCTTCACCCACCACGATGTCAGCTCCAAGTTCACCCGGTGTTTTCAAAATACCTAAAGCCGTCGGGTTGACGATGAAAGCGACCAATGCGCCGACTTCATGTGATTTTTTGACGAGTTTGTGAAAATCGTTGATACGGCCAAAAAAGTCGGGATACTGAACCATTACGAGGGAAGTGTGATCATCGACGTGGTCACTTAATTGATCAGGAGATTCACTCAAAACTGCCTTGTCTGTTGCGGTGACCAGTTGCATGTCTTCATACCCGCACAGATAGGAGCACATAACCTCGCGGTACTCCGGGTTGACTGATGAAGAAACGATGATTTTCGGGCGTTTTCCCCTGAAGTGATGGTAAGCCATCAAACCCGCCTCTGCAGCGGCTGTAGCGCCATCATAGTGCGAGGCATTGCTCACTTCCATACCGGTCAGGTTGGCAATGAGGGTTTGAAACTCAAAGATCGCCTGGAGTGTACCCTGCGAGATCTCAGGTTGGTAGGGAGTGTAGGCTGAGAAAAATTCACCGCGGCTGATCAAAGCATCAACAGCGGCGGGGATGTAGTGCTGATAGGCACCAGCTCCTAAAAAACTAACCATGTCAGCGGCTGTCTCATTTGCGGTGGAAAACTCCCGGAGTTCCGCCAGCGCTTCCATTTCGGTAATACCTTTCGGTAAACCGAGTTTTGGAAAGCGGTGTTTCTCTGGAACATCGGTGAAAAGGTCTTTGATGTCCTTCACACCGATGCTCGCCAGCATGGCTTCTTTCTCGGCATCGGTATGCGGTATGAACATTAGTGGCCTCGGGTTTCGCAAAAGGCGGCGTAGGCAGCGGCATCCATCAGGGAGTCGGCTTCTGAAGAATCCTTCAACTCAACCTTGATCATCCAGGCGGCACCGAAGGGATCTGAATTGATGAGCTCGGGTGCATTCGCGAGTTCTTCATTGATCTCAATGACTTTGCCCGAAACCGGCAGAGAAACATCTGCGGCAGCTTTTACGGATTCGATCGTGCCCACGATGGTGCCTTTTTGAATTTCATCACCAACTGCGACCGTGACCTCAAAAAAGACTACATCAGAGAGCTGGTCCTGCGCATAATCCGAGACTCCCAGCGTGGCCACATTTCCTTCCACCTTCAACCATTCATCCGTGCTCGCGTATTTCAATCCCTCTGGTGTGTTCATAGCTTATTCCTCCATCGTATGATATGTTTTCATAGATTGATGTTGAATGATTGGTAAACTACTCATTCTACCGATTTACACATCGGCTTTTCTACTTCATTCTACGGATCACTGCAAAAAAAGTCAAGAAATTCCGGCAGCCGGAGGTTTACGGTGTTTTAACAATCTGATACCACCAGAAAAGAATGCCAGAAAACCAACAAATCTTAGCATAGCCGCTCCGATCAAACCTGCCTGGATTGAGATCACATCTGCCAATAGGGTGCCGATCATGGGTGCAAAAATCGCCGCCATATATTGCATCATCTGCGCTACAGAGACAAACAAAGCGCTGTACTCAACCGGTACTGTTTTCATTAATTCATCGAAAAAGACGAGATCGAGCCCGGCTTGAAATATTCCGGCGAATCCGGCAAAAACGGCAATCTGCCAGGGAACCTTGGTGAAAGATAACAGTAGAGGGTACATTGAAATACCAAGCGTTGTCCAAATTAGAACGGATAATGAGCCGCGCTTTCTGGAAAACCGTGTCCAGAAAAAATAGCCGATGATCAGAATGGCGGTTTGCGACATGGTGATAAATGAGATCCAACTGTCTGAGGCGTGAACAACGCGGACAAGATAGATCGGGATCAATGGCGCTGAAAGTTGGATTCCGCTCATCACTAGCAGCCGTTTAAGCATAAAGTTCATGAAAGGTTTTTCACTCCACACCAGTTCTTTCATTTCCTTTATTTGTGCAGCCAATCCAGGTTTAAAGGCCAGTGGGGCGGGTATTTTTGGAGGCAGGACAATATGCGAGGAGTAGTAATAACTGATCAATCCGCCGATGGAAAGTCCAATGAACATCAGCTGGTAATTGAGCGGGAAGAGCACACGATCCAGCATTTGACCGAATCCAAGCACCGCGAGTGTTGTGGTAAGACCCATGGTGGACCAGCGCCGCGACATTAACTCAAAACGGCGATCAGGACCCGCCACCGCATTCATGACTACGGAAAAGGTGATCGAGACCAGGGTTTGCGGGATGGTAGCCATAGCCCAGATCAGCAGGATCGAATTGACCAGAATATCACGCGGAATGAAGAATGAAACCACCCCGGTGATCGCATAGCTGGCGATTACCAGCAAACGTGCAATGCTGAACCACTTGACCACATTCTCCTGCCGTTGCAAAAATCGTCCGAGGGGGATGGCGAGCAGGAGACCCGTAATTGCGGGCATGGAAGATAGCAATCCCACCTGGAATGTGCTTGCATTAAGGTAGGTAAGGAACACCGGCAGGAATGGACTGGCGGCATTGGCAATACCAACGCCAATGGCATCAACCTGGACGTTGCGAAAATTTCGCTTATCCTGTGTGGATAGATTTCTGGTTTGCTGATCTGATGCGTTATTATTCAAGGGTCGTAACACCAACGTGAGCGATGACAAGCATTATACCAATGAGGCCTGGAAAAACCTCTGTCTGCATAAAAAGGGAAGCAGCCGATTAAGGTATAATGGCAACAAGGAAAGGAATAACACGTATCCGGAAAGAAAAGCGCATGGACCGGTTCATTGACCGGTTGACGAGGATGAGGGTTCTTTACCGCGAGGTAAAGTTAACCGGCAAAGCCGGGAAAATCGAAAGATCAGCGGATGCCCTCCAGGTCGACAAGACCTGAACTTTCCAAACAACAATAACAATTCCTTTCCAGCGGAGATATAGTATCTCCATCAATCCATGTTTCTTCATAGGAGGAATAGATGTGCGGAATTGTCGGTT
>CAYWVP010000052.1:0-10752 GCA_964461605.1 uncultured Anaerolinea sp. | reverse complement strand
TGACGCCGTCAGTTTCCATCCAATCCGGGATCTCCGTTTCGGTGATGGTGTTGGCAATGATCCCCAGCAGGTACCCACGGCGGTGAAGCTCAATGATGGTCTCTTTGGCATCGTGGCGCGGTACACGCCTTCCATCACGGTCGCGCCACAAGCGGGTCAGCTTTCCATGCAGCGGTGCGATGCGTTCAGCCGGATAATCCGGCAGGAGATGCTTCGTCCACAGATCAGCCTCACACGCCTCGACCAGTTCGGTCTTGGAAATTTTGCGATAGGCCTTCCAGCGTTTCTCAACCTTCTCGAAGAATTCAGCCTGGGGTTCTTTGGCTCCCACCAGGGTCATTAATTCCTGCATCGCGTTTTGTGAAAACTCAGGGTCTTCAATAACAATCCGTAAAGTGTTACCCACATCCAGGAAGATCGCCTCAATATCGTGATTCATTTCGTGACCCTTTCAGGCAGATAAAATAAAAACACAAAGCAACGGGCAATTAAGAAGGTAATTCATTGATACCAATAAGTAACGAACTCTTGCATTTTATTGTTTTTTGAAGGAGGACTTACATGTTCAATCATACAACATTTTTTTAGAAAATGCAAGTTTTCTTGCAAAAAGTGATTGACTTTTAAGATTCTTTCTGCTAATATATTTATGCACACGTGTGCGTTAGATAGGATACATCCAAATGTCAGTGACTATTAAGGACATCGCCAGGCAAGCCGGAGTCTCCCACACCACCGTTTCGCGCGCATTAAACGGCAACCCCGCCATTCCGGAAAAAACCGCTGCTGTCATTCGCGGCATCGCCGGGGAGATGGGATACCTGCCCAGTGCTGCTGCCCGCGGCTTGAAAACCAGGCATACCCAGGTGTTGGGGGTGCTGGTAAGCCGCATCGACAACCCCTATTTTGGCGAGATCATCCAGGGGATTGAGGACGGGGTAAAAGATGCCGGTTACAGCATTTTCATTGCCTCATCCGACATGGACCCGGGTCAGGAAAAGTCGGTCATTCAGGCCTTCAGTGAACACCGTGTGGATGGTGTGATCATCGGTTCTGTGCCCGTCAACCGCAACAATTATGAACTGCTGGAAAAATACGGCATTCCCATCGTGGTGATCAACAATCAATCACTCCGCAACCATAAATATGCCATCTCACATGATGACGAATATGGCGCCCAACAGGTCACGCAGCATCTCATCGAACTCGGCCACCGCCGTATTGCTTACCTCGGCAACACCCAAGCCAACCGCATCAACAAAAACCGCTTGCGTGGTTTTAAGCTTGAACTGGCGGCCCACGGACTTGATTACAAACCCGAACTCACCACCGGCCAGCCGGGGGGAGAGATCGAAAACGGGGTCGCCGGGATGCGGTCACTGCTGGAAAAATCCAGCGATATTTCAGCAGTCTTCTGTTTCAACGACCTCACGGCAATTGGCGCACTGCAGGTCTTGCATGAGCGCGGCATCCGCGTGCCGGAGGACATATCCGTTGCCGGCTTTGATGACATCCCCTACGCCGCGTACACCAGTCCTCCACTGACCACCTTTGAACAACCCAAGTATTCGATCGGCGTGGAAGCCGCGGACATGTTAATGGGATTGATCAGCAGATCCGAGGGCAATGGACACAATGATCATCCGATAACCAAAAAAATGCGCGGCCAATTACTGGTGCGCGCATCAACAGCAAAGAACCGAAAGGAGTAAGCAGTGAGTTCAAGTGAATCCAGATTATTGATCAAGCCGGACCTCAACCGCCGCGATTACATCACGGTCACGCCTGAAAGCGCCGGCTGGCAGCACCTGTCTTTCAGCGCGGTGAGGCTCGCCAAAGGCGAAAAGTGGGAGTTTGACACCGGAGAGAATGAACTGGCGCTGACCATCCTGGGCGGCACCATCGACGTCGCATCCAACAAGGGTGAATGGAAGGGCATTGGCAGCCGCACGGATGTTTTCCACGGAATGCCCACCACGCTCTTCCTTTCCCGCCACACCCGGTTCACCGTCACAGCGGCTTACGGTGAGGCGAATTTTGCCTGCGGTTGGGCAGCCGCCACCCGGGATTACCCCGCCCGCCTGATCCGCCCCGAGGACGTAAATGTTGAATTGCGCGGCGGCGATAACGCTTCGCGCCAGATCAACCAGATGATCCTGCCCGGATTTTCATGTGAGCGCCTGGTGGTGGTGGAGGTGTTCACCCCCTCCGGCAACTGGAGCTCCTATCCGCCACACAAGCATGACGACCGCAAGGTGGACGCCGATGGCAAGGTTTTGGAAGCCGATCTCGAAGAGGTGTATTTTTACAAGATCGATAAACCGGATGGCTATGCCTACCAGCGTTGTTACACGGATGACGGGCGCATAGACGAACTGGTGCTGGTGCAGGATGACCACCTGGTACTCTCCCCTGAAGGCTATCACCCGGTTGTGGCTGCCCAGGGGTACAACGCTTACTATCTTAATTATCTCGCCGGCACTGACCAGTCGCTGGCAAGCACAGATGATCCGCGTTACGCGTGGATCAAAGAAACGTGGAAGGGATTGGATCCCCGTCTACCATTAGTCAATTTATCCATGAATCTTGGACCAAGGAGTTGATCATGAGCGAATATAAAAGCAAACTGCATGAGACTGTAGCGACCACGCCTACCGATTATTGGAATGATTCCTGCTCGATCGAGGAACTGACCTACGCCATCGACAACGGTGCGGTCGGTGCCACCACCAACCCGACCATCGTAGTTAATGTGCTGAAAAAGGAGATGCATCTGTGGAAAGACCGTGTCTTCCAGATGATCGATGAGAATCCCACCTGGTCTGAGGTGGAGTTGACCTGGAAGCTGATCGAGGAAATGGCAGTGCGCGGTGCCGGCCTGTTGAAACCGGTCTACGACCGTGAAAAAGGGAAAAAAGGCCGCCTCTCCATCCAGACCAACCCGCAGCTCTACCGCAACGCCGCGGGGATTGCCGAGCATGCCATTCACTTTAATACCCTCGCGCCAAATATGCAGGTCAAAGCACCGGTCACCAGTGCTGGCGTTGCTGCGATCGAAGAAGCCACGTATCACGGTGTGTCGATCAACGCGACCGTCTGCTTCACCGTACCACAGGCCATCGCGGTGGCTGAGGCGATGGAACGCGGACTCAAACGCCGTACAGCAGAAGGAAAATCGATCGACGAAATGTCGCCGGTCTGCACCATCATGATCGGCCGCACCGACGATTGGATGCGGGTCAGCGCGAAAAAGGAAGGCATTGACATCGACCCGGAATACCTGACCTGGGCCGGCATCGCCTGTCTCAAACGCGCTTACGGTATCTTCCAGGAGCGCGGTTACCGCGCCAGGCTGCTGGGCGCTGCCTACCGCCACCTCGGTCACTGGTCCGAACTCATCGGTGGAGACATCATCCTCACCATCCCTTATGAGTGGCAGTTGAAGATCAACGCCAGCGACATTGAAGTCAAGCCGCGTATGTTCGATCCGGTGGACCCAAAAATACTCGATGCAATGCTCACCAAACTCCCCGAGTTCCGTAAAGCCTACGAACCGGATGGCATGACCATCAAGGAATTCGATACTTACGGCGCGACCGTCAGAACGCTGCGCGGTTTCGTGAGTTCCTATCACGAACTGCAGGGCGTGGTGCGTGAATTCATGCTCCCCAACCCTGATGCGTAAATCTCTCGAGATTCGGAGAAAATGATGACAGTGACAATTCGATTAACCACCGCCCAGGCATTGATCCGGTTCCTCAAGAACCAGTATGTGGAACGCGATGGCGTACAAAACCCCTTCTTTGCCGGAATACTGGGCATCTTCGGGCATGGAAATGTGGCCGGGATCGGTCAGGCGCTCCAGGAGAACCCGGATTTCAAGTACATCATGGTGCGAAACGAGCAGGCCGCGGTGCACATTGCCAGCGGGTACACGAAGATGAAAAACCGCTTGCAGACCTTTGCCTGCACCTCCTCCATCGGCCCCGGCGCCACCAACATGGTCACAGGCGCTGCACTGGCCACCATCAACCGCCTGCCGGTGCTGTTGCTGCCGGGTGATATTTTCGCCCGGCGCAATGTTGCCCCGGTATTGCAGCAGGTGGAATCCCCTAACACCCAGGATATCAGCGTCAACGACTGCTTCAAACCGGTTTCGCGCTATTGGGACCGCATCAACCGCCCGGATCAGCTGATCACCGCTTTGCCGGAAGTGATGCGCGTGCTCACCTCCCCCACGGATACCGGCGCCGTGACACTATCGCTGCCCCAGGATGTGCAGGCGGAAGCCTTTGACTACCCTGAAGAACTCTTTCGCAAACGCGTGTGGTACATCGCCCGCCCCATGGCGGATCGTGCCCTGCTGGCGAAAGCAGTGGAACTGATCAAATCTGCCAAACGCCCGTTGATTGTTGCCGGGGGCGGCGTGTTGTTCAGTGATGCCTGCCAGGCACTGGAAATGTTCTGTCGTCAGACCGGAATTCCGGTCGGCGAGACCCAGGCCGGAAAAGGCTGCCTGCCTTATGACCACCCGCAGTGCCTTGGCGCAATCGGCGCCACCGGCACCCTGGCCGCCAATCGCATCGCGCATGACGCTGACCTGGTGATCGGCATCGGCACACGTTACTCTGATTTCACCACCGCCTCAAAAACCGCGTTCCAGAACCCGCAGGTCAGGTTTATCAACATCAACCTCTTTGAAATGGACGCGTTCAAGCACTCTGCGCTGGCCCTCACCGCCGATGCGCGCGTGACACTGGAGGAGTTGACCCAATCCATCCGCGGCTGCCAGGTAAGCGCAGATTACGCCGGTGAGATTAAAAACCTCAAAGCAGATTGGGAAACAGAAACTGACCGCCTGTACCACCTTGACCACCTGCCCCTGCCCGGTCAGAGCGAGGTGATCGGCGCGATCTGGGAAACGATCGGCGCGCGTGACGTGATGATGTCTGCCGCCGGCAGCCAGCCGGGTGATCTGCACAAGCTGTGGCGCGCCAAAACACCCAATAGCTACCACATGGAATACGGCTACTCCTGCATGGGGTATGAGATCCCCGCGTCATTGGGGGTAAAGATGGCCGACCCCACCCGCGAGGTATACGTCTGGGTGGGTGACGGTACGTACCTGATGAACCCCACAGAGATCCTCACCGCTGTACAGGAAGGCATCAAGGTCACCATCATTGTCGTGGATAATTCCGGGTTCGGTTCGATCGGCAGCCTGAGCGGCTCGTTGGGCAGCTCCGGCTTTGGCACCCGCTTCCGCCGCCGTGACCCGCAGACAGGGCAATTGGATGGAGCGCAACTGCAGGTCGATTTCGCCGCCAATGCCACCAGCCTGGGTGCGGAGGTTTTCACTCCCGCTTCCATTGCTGAATTTCGTAAAGTACTTTTACACACGCGCGGGCTGGACCACACCTCGGTGATCGTGATCAGGACTGACCGCGAGGTCAAGGTGCCGGGTTACGAATCCTGGTGGGACGTGGCCGTCGCAGAGGTTTCAAATATGCCTTCTGTACAACAGGCCCGCATGGAATACGAACAGCACCGCAAAGACGAGAAATATCATCTTTAAGTCAAATTCTTGTGTCGAGAGAGGTACTCTATGGGAATCAGGTTTGGATTGATCGGTGCAGGCAGGATGGGCAAGGTTTTCGCCAATACACTGGCGTATTCCGTCGCAGAAGCAGACCTGGTGGCGGTGGCGGATCCGGATGCTGCGACGCTGGATGAAGTCGCGGCGCGGTACGGGATACCCACAAGTTACACGGATTATCACGAACTCCTGGCGCAAAAGGATATTGAGGCGGTCGTCGTTGCGTCTCCCACCGGTACACACGCCGAGGTGATCACAGCAGCGGCGCAGGCTGGAAAACAGATCTTCAGCGAAAAACCACTTTCGCAGGATCTGAAAGCCTGTGATCTCGCGCTGGCCGCGGTGAAAAAAGCCGGGGTTAAATTACAGATGGGCTTCATGCGCCGCCACGACGCTCCTTACGCTGATGCCAAACGGAAGATCCTCGATGGTGTGATCGGACAGCCGGTGATGTTCAAAGCCACCAGCCGCGACCCGAAACGCACCAGCCTGGAATTTGCCCGCCGCGAGCACAGTGGAGGCATGATCATGGATATGGGCGTGCATGACTTCGACCTTGCCCGCTGGTTGATGGGCAGCGAGGTGACCCGGGTATTCAGCGAAGGCACTTGCCTGGCCTTCCCGGAATTGAAGGGCGTTGGTGATATAGATAATGCCGTGATCAACCTGAGGTTTGCCACAGAAGCCATTGGCAACATTGATATGAGTCGCAACGCTGTATACGGTTATGACATCCGCACCGAGGTGCTGGGAACCGATGGCAGCCTATGGATCGGTTACCTGCAGCAGACCCCCACCCTGGTACTCACCCGCGGCGGCGTGATCCATGACACCGTACCGTATTTCATGGAACGCTTTGGCGCGGCTTACGCTGAAGAAGTGCGCGTATTTGCCCGCCACATCGTCAACGGTACGGACCCCGAGGTCACTGGTGAGGACGCGCGGGCTGCCACCGCCATCGGTATCGCAGCCACATTGTCACTCGACGAAGAACGCCCGGTTTTGGTAAGTGAAGTGGAAAAGTAACAACATCCCAATAATGCAAATGTAACGGAGGAATTATGATCAGAATTGCCAATGCACCGTGTTCCTGGGGAGCCCTTGAATTTGACCTGGACGGCAAAGCCGCCGGTTATTCCCTGGTTCTCGATGAGATGCAGAAAACCGGGTACGCGGGCACCGAGCTGGGTGACTGGGGTTTCATGCCCACCGATCCAGCCCAATTGAAAGACGAGTTAAGCAAACGGAACCTCACCCTGTTGGGTGCGTTCGTGCCGGTCGCGCTAAAAGACCGCAGCACCCACGCACAGGGGGTCGAAGCAGCGCTTAAAGTAGCCAGGCTGCTCGCTGCTGTAGAGGGGACTGCCCCATTTATTGTGCTGGCAGATGACAATGGCAAGGTGCCGGAACGCACGAAGAACGCCGGCAGGGTAACCGCTGAGATGGGATTAAGTGACGCCGAATGGGAAGCCTTCGCTGAAGGCACCAACCGCATCGCCAAAGCCGTGAAAGACGAGACCGGCTTGCGCCTGGTCTTTCACCACCACTGCGGGGGATATGTTGAAACCCCACAGGAAGTGGATAAACTGTTTGCACTCACTGATCCGGAGCTGGTGGGTCTCTGCCTGGATACCGGCCACTATCAATTTGGCGGCGGCGATCCGCTGGCGTTCCTCAAGAAGAATGCAGGCCGGGTATGGCACATGCACTTCAAGGACTGCCAGCCTGAAGTAGCCGACCGTTCACGCCGCGAAGGCTGGGATTACTTCAAATCCGTCGAGCAGGGTGTATTTTGCGAACTGGGCAAAGGCGCGGTGGATTTCCCGGCGGTGAAGGCCGAACTGGAAAGACAGGGGTTCGAAGGCTGGATCGTCGTTGAACAGGACGTGCTGCCGGGCATGGGCAGCCCCTACGAATCCGCGCTGCGCAACCGTGAATATCTCAAATCCATTGGATTTAATTAAAAGAGGAAAAGATGAGCGAATCAAAAGTGATCAAAGTTGGTGTCATCGGCGCGGGCCGGATCGGCAAGATCCACGCCGAAAACCTTGCCACGCGCATCCCGGGTGTCGTGGTGGAAGCCATCGCGGATGTCAACCTGGCAGCAGCGCAGGAGCTCGCCGAAAAACTTCACATCCCGCATTCCTACGCGGATTACCGCAAGATCATGGAAGACAAATCCATTGACGCCGTGGCAATCTGTTCCTCCACCAATACCCACGCTGATCTGATGATCGAAGCTGCCGCGGCTGGAAAACATGTATTTTGTGAAAAACCGGTCGACCACAGCCTGGCAAAGATCGACAAGGCGATCGAGGCAGTAAAGAAAGCCGGCGTCAAGAGTCAGATCGGATTCAACCGCCGCTTTGACCCGAATTTCAAGAAACTTAGGGATCTCGTTCAGGAAGGCAAGATTGGTGATCTGCACATTCTGCGCATCACCAGCCGCGACCCGGCGCCCCCGCCCGCTGAATACGTGAAAGTCTCCGGGGGCATGTTCCTGGATATGACCATCCATGATTTCGACATGGCGCGTTACCTGTCCGGAAGCGAGGTGGTTGAGGTCTTCGCCGCCGGTGCTGTTTTGGTCGACCCCGCCATCGGCGCAGCCGGTGATATAGATACCGCCATCATCACCTTAAAGTTCGCCAATGGCGCGATCGGCACCATCGACAACAGCCGCAAAGCCGCCTACGGTTACGACCAGCGTGCGGAGGTTTTCGGCTCAGGTGGCATGGCTGCTACCGCCAACAACACTGCCAACAGCAGCGTGTACAGCAATGCCGAAGGTGTCCATACTGAAAAACCGCTCTATTTCTTCCTGGAGCGCTACATGGAATCCTTCACTGCCGAATTGCGTGATTTCATCACCGCCATCCGCGAGGATAAACCCACACCGGTGAGCGTAGAGGATGGCCTCAAACCCGTCATCATCGCCATGGCTGCGAAGAAGTCACTGGAAGAGAACCGCCCGGTGAAATTATCTGAGATCAGATAAGCAAACTGACTGAAAGAGCACCCAAAGATCCGGGAGAACCATCCCGGATCTTTTTATTGTTAAAATGGAAATTCGGCGTAATATATAATAAACAGGAGCAACTGATTGGAAAAGAATATTCAGGAGAGTGCAACCTTGCGGGTCAAGGTATATATCCCTGCCTTTATCGATCATGAACAGCTCGATGCTGACAACATGGTAACGCTAAAAGCCGGAGCCAGGATGGCTGACCTTTACCGCAAACTAAAGGTTCCACTGCCACTGCGTCTTTCTTTTCTCTATGTGGTCAATTATGAACAGGTCAGGTGGAACTCCACTCTCCAGGATGGGGATACTGTTACTTTTCTTTTTCCCATCCATGGCGGATGAACCAGGCGATCAAAGGAGGAACGATGAAGGGTTACACAGGCAAGGTTCTTTTTGTCAATCTCACCACCGGGGATATACATGCCGAGACCATCCCTGACGAGGTGTACGAGAATTACCTTTCAGGCGTGGGGCTGGGAGCGTACATTCTCTACCAGCGCATCCCGGCCGGCGCTGACCCGCTGGGACCGGACAACATGCTGGGCTTCGTCAGCGGCCTGCTTACCGGTACCCCCAGCCTGGTGACCGGCAGGTGGATGGCGGTGTTCAAATCTCCCATCACCGGGGGGTGGGGTGACGCCAATTGCGGCGGCACCTTCTCACCCGCAATTAAGCAGTGCGGCTACGACGCGATTTTCATCAATGGCGTTTCCCCCACACCGGTATATCTGTTCGTGGATAACAACACCGCCGTCCTGAAAGACGCCACGAGTGTGTGGGGCATGGATGCCGATAAAGCAGAAAAGATACTCCAGCAGGCTAATAAAGATAAAAAGAATCCTGCTGTGGCGGTGATCGGACCGGCCGGAGAGAAAAAGTCACTGATCTCCGGTATCGCCAACGACGGCGGCAGGCTGGCAGCCCGCTCCGGCGGCGGCGCTGTGATGGGCTCCAAGAATCTCAAGGCAGTTGTCCTGGCAGGGTGTAAACCCATCGGCTGCCACGATCCGGCTGCAGTGAAAACACTTAGCAAGGAACTTTCGCAGAAGATGCGCAAATTCAACCTGCCGGGATTCGTCAAAGGCGGTGTTTTCCCGCTGATGGGCAGGATGATGGGCGGGATGAAACGTGCGCTCCCCATGGATGGAGCCATGGCAGGCATCCTGATGAAGCGCTGGGGCACGATCAGCAACAACACCCTCGGCATCACCTCCGGTGACACCCCCATCAAGAACTGGAAGGGCTCGGTGGTGGATTTCAACCACTCTTACTACAAACATCTCAACCCCGAAAAGATCCTCAAGGTCGAAAAACAGAAATACCACTGCTATGGCTGCGCCATCGGCTGCGGGGGGATCACGGACATCGCCTCTGCATCGAATGGTGAGTTTACCGAATCCCACAAGGTGGAATACGAAACCTGCACGACCTTTGGAAGCTTATCAATGAACAAGGACCTGGATTCGATCCTGTACATCAATGAACTGCTCAACCGCGCCGGCATGGACACGATCGCCGCCGGCAGCACCGTGGCTTTCGCCCTTGAATGTTATGAGAACGGCGTGATCACTCCGGCGATGGCCGACGGACTGGATCTGTCATGGGGCAACGCGCAGGCGATCGTCGCGCTGGTAAAGAAGATGATTGCACGCGACGGGATCGGTGACCTGCTCGCAGACGGTGTAAAAGCCGCTGCGGCCAAACTTGGCGTCACCGGGCAACCCTACGTGGTCACCGCGGGCGGAGTCGAGCCGGGCATGCATGATTCCCGCTTCGATCCGCTGCTGGCTATCCACTTCAGCGTGGACCCCACCCCCGGCCGCCACACCATCGGCTCCGCCCAGTATTACGACATGATCCATCTTTGGGAAAAGGTGTCCTGGGCGCCTCCCTCCGGCGCGTACCTGAAAGCTGGTGAATATATCCCAAGCGATAAACTGGCTGTCAAATCTGTAGCCCTTTCCTGCTACAAGGAACTGGTGGACGGTGCCGGCGGATGCCTGTTCGCCATGATGCTGGGGGTCAATCACTGGAAACTGTTCGAATGGCTCAATGCCGCTACGGGCTGGCAAAAGACGCCGGATGAATACATGCAGATCGGTAAACGCATCCAGACCCTGCGCCAGATGTT
>CAYWVP010000051.1:0-10796 GCA_964461605.1 uncultured Anaerolinea sp. | reverse complement strand
CGAGGTCGGTACCTCTCGGCTTGCAGTCTGGGACCAGCCTCGCCCGTCGAAGCCTATCATCCCCAATGCTCCTCAATTATAAACGCAAAGGGGTTAACCACAAGGATAACTCGGAGTACAATTGAACAGTAAATTCATCCTGGAGGGCCTGCATGAAGACTATCTACAAAGGGAATGAAGAAACGGGCATCACCCGAATTGAAACGCCCATTGAAGGGTGCTGGATCAACCTCATTGACCCGACAACTGATGAGATCGATTCGATCAAAGCACTGGGTGTCCCTTCAGATTTTCTCACTTATGCCCTTGATCTTGATGAAAGACCCCGTACCGAAAAAGAGGATGACGGTACTACTTTGATCATGTTAAGCATCCCATTTTTCCAGGGAGAAAAGTTTGACGTTCCTTTTTCAACCATTCCACTCGGCATCATTCTTACAGACAGTATGGTGATTACGGTTTGCAAGAAAAACAACGTAATTATGGATGAGTTACTGAGAACACGCTCAAAAGGGATATCAACGGCGAAAAGGGTAAGATTCATTCTTCGAATTTTGTTGATCACAGCCACACAGTACCTGTCATACCTGAGGGAAATCAACCACACCGTTGAATTAGTTGAGGACAGGTTACAGGCTTCGATGCGTAACAAGGAAGTGATGGAATTGTTAAAATATCAAAAAAGCCTGGTGTACTTTACCACTGCGCTGCGATCCAACGAGCTTATGATGGAGCGGTTAAAGAAGACGCCATTATTTCATCGCTACGAGGAAGATGAAGATCTGCTGGAAGATGTATTAACTGAAAATCAGCAAGCGATTGAAATGGTGGGCATCGCCAGCAACATTCTTAGCTCCATGATGGATGCCTTTGCTTCGATCATCTCAAATAATCTTAATGTGGTGATGAAATTCCTTGCATCTATGACGATTGTTTTAAGTATTCCCACCATCGTTACAAGTTATTTTGGGATGAATGTCGATCTTCCACTCCAACAAAATCCTTTGGCTTTTTTGTGGATCATTGCCATACTTGTGGTTCTGAGCATGGTGGTTATCTTCATTTTCATCCGTAGGGATTGGTTTTAGGAATATGAAAAAACACTCCAATGGAGTGTTTTTCTTTGTGGGCGGAACAGGACTCGAACCTGCGACCTCTTCTGTGTAAGAGAAGCTCTCTAACCAACTGAGATATCCGCCCGGCTTGATAATGAGTAACGCCAAATATACTTTAGGATCATTTTTCTGTAAAGCAAAAACATCCCTGAAAATGTGAGAGAGCATGAAGATCATCAGGTTCAAGCACAAAGGCAAAATTAATTACGGATGGATCTATGAAAACGAGGTGGGTCTCATCGATGGTGAGCTATTCAATGAGTACCGCAGGTTGGAAACCGAGTTACAACTTGATAGGATCAGTTATCTTAGTCCGGTCGAACCGGGAAAGATTGTGTGTGTTGCCCGGAATTACGAGGAACACGCAAGAGAACACCAGGTGGAAGTCCCCGAATTTCCAATGATCTTCTTAAAACCGCCAAGCGCTGTGATCAGTAACGGGGAGGTTATCAAAATCCCTCCACAATCCAGCCAGGTGGAACACGAGGCTGAATTGGCGGTAGTGATAGGTCGAAGGTGTAAGTGGATCGAGCCGGAGGAAGCCAATCAGCACATTTTTGGATACACCATCGCCAATGATGTAACAGCGCGCGACCTGCAATACAAGGATGGACAATGGACCAGGGCAAAAGGGTTCGATACATTCTGCCCGCTCGGACCCTGGATGGAGACAGAGCTTGATCCGTCAGACCTTTTGATCAGTTGCCGGGTGAATGGAGAATTGCGTCAGATGTCATCCACGAAAGAAATGATTTTCCCCATTCCGCAGTTAATTTCTTACATTTCAACGATCATGACGCTTTTTCCTGGAGATGTCATCCTAACCGGTACGCCTGCGGGTGTCGGAGTGCTGGAATCCGGTGATGAATTGGAGATTTCAATTGAGGGAATTGGATTGTTAAGAAATACGGTCAAGTAACCAGGTTGACCTAATTTATATTTTTTTCTGATTCAATCTTTGAACATATCCTGCTATTTCCATTAACCTGACTGAAGTTATTGTTTATTGAGAGTATCTTTTTCTGGAACGGCGATCACAAAATGCCTTCCCCAGGAGCTTGAATCCTGATTGGAGATGCAGGTCTGCAGAATTAACATGTCATTTTCACCATAGATTTCAGCAAAGAGCTCGTCATAGGCAATTGTTTTTGACATGTCGGAGAGATTCACAAAAGAGGAATAGGGGCTGGTGGGTTCCAAAGCCTGGTACTGCCTGATATCGGTTACAAAATATCGCTTTGTCTGACCGTCACCATAAACCAGGTAAATTTCATCATTCTTTTCGATCTTAAAAAAATCGCTTCCTGATAGATGGTTGTGTGCCAGTAACCCGATACTGCCATGCTCAGCAGCATACGCAAACTGGGTAACCGTCCCACTCGATGTTGTTACAAAACCTGGTTGATCAGCCGGTTGTTGTTTGACGGATAGTTGGAGCTTGTCTTTTACATAAACTCCGGAAATGGTGTTACAGGTTGGTTCAGCAACACCTATGATGAAATTGGTTAGATCCGGGTCCAGTGAAGTTGAATTAGCAGACTCATAACCCGATACCATGCGCGTGACAGGAATGAGGTGTTCCTCGACATGGGAATAGCTGAGGAAAAGTATGAGCAATAGGGATACAAATATGTACTTGGTCTTACGGAACATAAAAAACATCATAAAGTAATCTTTAACATCCGACAATAGTTAACACTCGACACAATTGTTAACAGATATTTATTTGATATCAATAACCCGTTGAGTTGCCCAAAAAACCACTGATTCTGGCGTGGTATAATTTTTTAATATTAACTTTTTCAGACGCTAGGAGAAAAATTATGTCTGGGCATTCCAAGTGGGCAACAATTAAACGAAAGAAAGGCGCGGCAGATGCCAAGCGCGGTCAGGTATTCACGAGATTAACCAGAGAAATAGTAATGGCGGCCAGGGATGGTGGAGCTGACGCAGATTCCAACTTCAGATTGAGACTGGCAATTGATAAAGCTAAAGCACAAAGTATGCCCAAAGACAATATCGATCGAGCAATAAAACGTGCAACAGGTGAAGGAAAAGAAGGCGAAATTTTCGAAGAGGCGTTTTATGAAGGTTACGCACCGAATGGTGTGGCTGTCATTATTGAATGTGTGACCGAGAACCGCAACAGGACAGTCTCGGAAGTGAGACACACTTTAACCCGTCTGGGGGGGAACATGGGGGAGGTAGGTTCCGTTGCCTGGCAATTCAAACGCGCGGCAGTATTTTCATTTGATGCTGAAAAGTTCGATTTTGACAAAATTTTCGAACTCGCGGTGGAAGGCGGGGCTGATGATGTAACGGAAGACGATGGTGAAATTGAAGTTGTTGCCCCGGTTGAATCATTCAAAACCCTCATTGATCGATTCCGCGCGGCAAACATGCAGCCCGAAGAAGCGGGATTGAGAATGATCCCCAATCAGGAAATGGAATTGGGAGTTGAGGACACACTACAAGTGATCAGAGCAATAGAATCCATCGAAGAGTTGGATGATGTTCAAAATGTGTTTTCCAACCTGAAGATTTCGGATGAAGCTCTGGCTGCAATGGAATCCGAGTAATCTCATTCGGATAAGTAAATGATCGTTATTGGAATTGATCCAGGAACAGCCACAACCGGCTATGGTGTTATCGAAGAGAATTCCAATGGAGACTTCCGAACAATAGATTATGGCGTGATTAGCACTGCCGCAGATCAACCCCTGGAAGAGCGATTAAAGACGATCTACGATCAAATGACTTCACTCATACTTCTCCATAAACCACAAAGTGGCGCAGTGGAGAAGTTGTTTTTTAAACAAAATGTGACCAATGCAATCTCAGTCGGGCAAGCCCGTGGAGTGGTTCTGCTGGCAATGGTAACAAACGGCGTCAGTGTTCACGAGTATTCTCCAGCGGAAGTAAAATCAGCGGTAAGTGGTTATGGTAACGCAGAGAAATCTCAAATCCAGGCGATGGTGAAAGCGATTTTGTGCCTGGATGATATTCCTCGACCGGACGATGCCGCAGATGCATTGGCTATCGCGATCTGCCACTTGAATTCTTCGGGAATACTGAACTTACGTAGTGAAGGGTAGTCATTGATTACCAGCACATCGAACGAGACGATTAAACAGATACGCAAACTACGCGACCGTAAGTTCAGGGATGAGACTTCCCTGGCTTATGTTGAAGGAATCCGGATCGTCATCGAGGCGATCGAGCAACGCGTTGAGACCGAAAGGATCCTTATTGCTGAATCGTTTACTGCTGTTCATAAACATAATGAACTCATAGAAAAGATTCAAGCAACAGGTATTGAAATCACCAACGTCAGTGACGAAGTTTTCAGGTCGTTATCCCAAAAAGATGGTCCGCAAGGTATCGGTGCGGTTGTCAAACAGCATTGGACAACGTTGGATCAACTCTCAAATTCCTTGATAGGTTTATGGGTTTGTTTATGGGAAGTAGCCGACCCGGGAAACCTGGGTACCATTTTGCGCACCATGGATGCTGTCGGTGCAACCGGATTGATCCTGGCCGGGAATTGCACTGACCCTTATGACCCGGCGGCAATGAGAGCCAGCATGGGAGCAATATTTACCAAAACTCTAGTAAAATCGAATCTGATTGATGTTGTCAAATTGGTGAAACACAACAAAGTTTTTTCAGTGGCTACTTCAGATGCAGCCAATGTTGGTTATCGAGCCATTCGATACAGCAAAGATATGCTGCTGGTTATGGGAAGCGAAAGGCAGGGCTTACCACAAGAATTTGAAGCCATGTGCAATGAAGTAGTTAAGATACCCATGCTGGGTAGTTGTGACTCATTAAATCTTGCTGTTGCTACAGCTATCATTTTGTATGAAATTCTAAATCAGGTTCGACCAGGGTGAATTGTCGATGATCGCGTCTTTGGAAGGGATAGTAACTGAAAAGGATGAAGAGAGTCTTGTCGTTTCTCTTGGCGGGATTGGTTTAAAGGTGTTTGTCACAAGAGAAACAGCCAAGAAATCGGAATTGCACAAATCGATCGGCTTATACACAAATCTTGTCGTACGAGAAGAGTCACTTACTTTGTATGGCTTTGAGACAAAAGAAGAAAAGGAAATGTTTTCCTTGCTACTGTCCGTTACGGGTATCGGACCGCGGACGGCACTGGCCTCAATATCAACAACTTCTTTGGATGTGATTCGAAGAGCGGTAATCAACGAACAACCCGAATTACTCAGCCACATCCCCGGGGTCGGAAAGAAAACAGCAAGGAGTATCATTCTGCAATTGCAAGGAAAATTTGCCGGAGAGAAAATGACCGGTCGAGGGATGGACTCTGATCTTGATGGCGACGTTATTGCTGCATTGACAGGTTTAGGTTACAGCATAGTGGAAGCGCAAACTGCAATTCAAATGATGCCTGAAGACACACCAAAGGATCTGGAAATCAGGGTTCGAACCGCATTAAAATATTTCTCTTGATTTAAGGCTTTGTACGTCGTGATGAAGTAAAATAATATTTTGCATTTGAAATTTACACGCACTTATACTTATAGAGTGCAGGAAAATATACCAGCTAACCTGGAGGCTAAATGACTGATAATTTGAATCAATACACACTGGATCTGGCCAAGAAGATCGATCAATATCAAGCTGAGTATTCAGTCAAGAATATTGGTATTGTTGTCGAAGCTGGAGATGGTATTGCACGGGTTACAGGTCTAACCGATGTAAGATCCCAGGAGTTGGTAGAATTTGAGAACGGCATCAAAGGAATTGCGTTCAACCTGGAAAAAGACCGGGTTGGCGTGATCATTATGGGCGATTACTCAAAGATCACCGAGTTTATGCAGGTCCAAACCACAGGGCGGATTGCTTCAATCCCGGTGGGCGAAGCACTTATTGGCCGGGTCGTGAACACACTGGGAGAGCCTATTGATGGTAAAGGACCGATCAAATCAAACGAATACATGCCCCTCGAGAGGGTTGCCCCGGGTGTTATCGAACGAAGAGACGTCAATGCTCCTGTTCAGACTGGAATTAAAGCCATTGATTCGATGATCCCGATTGGTAGGGGACAACGCGAATTGATTATTGGCGACAGGCAAACAGGGAAATCAGCCATTGCAATTGACACAATTATTAACCAGAAAGGCAAAGATCTGGTATGCATCTATGTGGCAATCGGACAAAAGAAAGCCACTATAGCACGCACCAGAGCACTTCTGGAAAGCTTTGGGGCGATGGATCACACTGTGATCGTTGCTGCAGCGGCGGATGAATCGGCAGCCATGCAGTACATTGCACCTTATGCCGGGTGCGCGATCGGTGAATCGATCATGGAAAACGGCGGACACGCACTGGTCATTTACGATGATCTATCGAAACATGCCTGGGCATACAGGCAATTGTCATTGCTACTTCGCCGTCCGCCTGGCCGTGAAGCTTACCCGGGTGATGTTTTTTACCTGCATTCACGATTACTTGAGCGGGCAGCGTGCATGGCTTATACGTTTGTTCTCAAGCCAAACACATTTGAGGGTGATCTGATCTCGAACAAGGAACTGTCCGGAGAGAAAATTTACACGGGGCCAATTGCGCGCGATCTGGCTGAAAACGATTTGAAAGAAATGCCAGACAAAGATGAGTATAAGATCGTACGGGTTAAGGAAAGTGGTGGAACCCTTACTGCACTGCCGATCATCGAAACCTTGCTGGGAGATGTATCGGCTTACATTCCAACAAATGTTATCTCGATCACAGATGGTCAGATCTACCTGGAAGGAAGCTTGTTCAATGCGGGCATCAGACCGGCTGTGAATGTTGGCATTTCTGTGTCACGTGTAGGTGGGTCTGCGCAAACGAAAGCGATGAAACAGGTCGCCGGCCGGCTAAGATTGGACATGGCCAACTTCCGCGAGCTGGCGGCTTTTGCTCAGTTTGGTTCAGACCTGGATAAAGCCACCCTCGGGCAATTGAACCGCGGACTGCGATTACAGGAAGTGTTAAAACAACCGCAGTATGAACCCGTCTCGTTGGCAGACCAGGTCATCGTTCTTTATGCAGCGATCAATGGTTATGCAGATAACGTGAACATGGATCGGGTCAAAGAATGGGAAACAGCTTTATTGCGCCACCTCAATGGCTCGAACGCGGATATTGGTGTGGCAATTGAAAAGGACAAGGCGATTTTGGGCGCAACAGAAGAAAAGTTGAAAAAAGCACTTGAAGTATTCTCAGCCAGCTGGGCATAAACAGGATATGGGTAAATAATGGCTTCCTCAAGAGAAATGCGGTTGAGAATCAAAAGTGTTAAAGACCTGTCGCAGGTAACCAGGGCTTTAAAAACTGTCAGTGCGAGTAAAGTACGTAAGGCGATGGCATCCAATGCTGCCTCCCTTCCATATTCAGAAAAAGCATGGCAAGTATTAACAGACCTTGCAAGACAACCCGGTCATACTAGCCTCCATCCATTACTTCGTGAGCGGAAAAAGATCAATCGAGTACTGGTGATCATGGTTAGTAGTGATAAAGGGCTTGCCGGCTCTTATAACATGAATGTGTTAAAAAACACTTTACTTCATTTTGATTCTTTTGATAAACCGGTAGATTACATCTGCGTTGGAAAAAAGGGACGGGATCTACTTCTGCGCCGTAAGGTTCGTGTCATCGCTGATTTCTCAGACCTCAATGATCCGGTTAATTTTATGGATATCTCGCCCATCTCACGACTTGTGGTGGATGAATTTCTTCGCAATGTTTATGATGAGGTGTACATATCGCATACCAGGTTTGAAACCATGACCAGGCAGGAACCGGAGATCATTAAACTGCTTCCACTGGCTGTGGAGGAAGAATTATCGACACAAAAAAAACCGGGCACGACGCAGTCGGTATTCATTTACGAACCAGCCCAGGAAAAAATCCTGGACGAAATTGTTCCGCGTTTTACTGGGATCCAGATCTTTCAAGCGGTATTGTCTTCACAGGCGTCTGAACATGCGGCCAGAACGATTGCAATGGCCAATGCAACGGATAATGCCAACGAGTTGGTAAAAATATTGACCCTGGAATACAACAAGGTCCGTCAGCAAACCATCACCAACGATATCCTTGATATTATTGGCGGAGCTGCTGCACACGGGGTCAATTAATCGGAATATGAAAACAGATTCTCGGAGGAATTAGCATGGAATTAGATCAGGGCAGAATTCTCCAAATTCAGGGCAGTGTTGTAGATATTGCCTTCCCTGAAGGAGTTACACCATTAATCTTCGAGTCATTAATCGTTGAGAAAGGCGGGGGTAGCCAGCTGGTATTGGAAGTAGAAAAATTACTGGAGAATAACATCGCCCGATGTGTAGCCATGGATACTACCGACGGGCTGAAAAGAGAAATGCCAGTAAAGAGGACCGGCAGTCCGATCATGGTACCGGTAGGAGAGGGTACCCTGGGAAGAGTGTTGGATGTGCTGGGACAACCGGTGGACAACAAGGGTCCGATTGACTCAAACGTGTTTTATCCAATTCACAGGGAAGCCCCTAAGTTTTCAGAACAGTCCACCAAGGTGGAGGTTTTTGAGACCGGTCTAAAGGTAATTGATTTGATCGCTCCATTTACAAAGGGTGGAAAGACAGGCATCTTCGGGGGCGCTGGTGTGGGCAAAACTGTCATCATCCAGGAATTAATCCGGTCGATCGCAACAGTGCACAAAGGTAAATCTGTGTTTGCCGGTGTCGGAGAACGGACAAGAGAAGGCACCCAGCTTTATCGTGAGATGCTTGAATCTGGTGTAATGAAGGATACCGTGATGGTTTTCGGTCAAATGAACGAGACATCCGGTGTACGTTTACGTGTTGCGCTGACTGCACTTTCCATGGCGGAATACTTCCGCGACCAGGGGATGGATGTTCTACTTTTCATTGACAACATCTTCAGGTTCACAATGTCGGGTTCTGAGGTATCGGCGTTATTAGGACGTATGCCATCAGCAGTAGGTTATCAACCTACGCTCAGCACTGAGATGGGTGAACTGCAGGAGCGCATTACATCGACTCACCAGGGATCGATCACTTCAATGCAAGCGGTCTATGTCCCGGCTGACGACTATTCAGACCCTGCTCCAGTGGCGACTTTTACACATCTGGATGCAACAATCGCCCTGGAAAGATCAATATCAGAAAAAGGTATTTATCCGGCGGTTGATCCGCTTGTGTCAACATCTCGGATTCTGGATCCGAAAATCGTAGGTGTTGAGCATTACGAGACCGCTCGCGAAGTTCAAAGGATCCTTCAGCGTTATAAAGACTTGCAAGACATCATCGCGATCCTGGGAATTGATGAATTGAGCGAAGATGACAAGCTGATCGTGTCCAGAGCCCGGAAAGTTGAAAGGTTTTTCTCACAACCGATGTTTGTGGCAGAGCAATTTACCAGCATACCGGGTAAATATGTCTCGTTGAATGATACAGTACGGAGCTTCAGAGAGATATTGGATGGAAAATGCGACCATCTGCCAGAACAGGCATTTAACATGGTCGGATCAGTAGAAGATGCGTTTGAAAAAGCAAAAGCACTAATGTGATGCAATGACCATAAAATGTGAAATTGTCTCGCAAGACAGAGTTGTGTTCCAGGGCGAAGCGGATATCGTCGTATTGCCTGGCATGGACGGCCAAATGGGCATTTTACCAAAGCATGCACCGGTGTTGACGGCATTGAATTACGGTATTATCACAGTCAGGTTAAAAGGTAATGAAGAGCATTTCACCGTTGCCGGTGGTGTTGCGGAGGTTTTACCTGATAAGATCACTGTTCTGGCCGATGCTGCTGAAAATGTTGAAGAAATTGATATAGAGCGGGCAGTAAAAGCCAAAGAAAGCGCAGAAGAGCGACTGAAACTCATTACTACATCTGACGCTGATCGCTATTTACGGGTTTCCAGTGCATTAAAGCGATCCAACCTCCGCTTACAAGCTGTTCAAAAGTTTAGGCGGAACACTAAAACTAGAATTTAGAGCTAGGAAAATTAATGGCAGTATTAACGAGAGAATTGGGAATTGACCTGGGCACGAGTAATACCGTGTTTGCAGAAGGCAACCAGGTATTACTGCAAGAGCCAACCATGGTGGCAATCCTCATTGAAGAGGAAAAAATGGTCGAATGGGGCCAGGCTGCCAAAGATATGGTTGGCAGGGTGCCTGAGTCTATTGAAGTTATCTCACCAATTCACCATGGGGTTATCGCTGAATACGAGATCACAGAAACGTTACTAGGATATTTGACACGAAAAGTTGTCGGACCGATGCGCGTTTTCCGGCCACGAATGATGATTGCAGTTCCATACGGAGTAACAAGCGTCGAAGGGAGAGCAGTACACGAAGCTGGCATTGGCGCGGGCAGCAGGGAAGTCTTCCTTGTAGCTCAGCCAATCGCTGCCGCGCTGGGAGTGGATCTGCCTGTCTCAACACCCTCGGGCAACATGGTCATCTCTTTAGGCGGTGGAGTGAACCAGGTAGCGATTATTAGTCTCAATGGTATCGTTGCCGGAGAGACTTCCAGAGCCGGCGGACTAATTTTGGATGAAGCGATCATCAGCTACGTTCGTAAAAGGTTCGGGATCATCATCGGGCAACCGACAGCTGAAATGATCAAGATAAAAATTGGTGCGGCAATCCCGCAAGAACAGCA
>CAYWVP010000050.1:0-11073 GCA_964461605.1 uncultured Anaerolinea sp. | reverse complement strand
TGTCTGCCACATAACTGTGGAAGAGACTGAGAACCCTGAACCGGATATTGTTACGACAATATCTGTACTTCCCGCGATGATTACGGCAGGGTCGACAGATTGGATGATCAACGAAGAAGCGGCAACCGGAGCCGGGTCCGGAAGCGGGTCAGGCACACCTGGCAGCGGATCCTGCGGGGGTGAAACGGGATCTTCAACCGGGACCGGAAGTTCAGGAACAGGGGATTGCGCAGCAACATTGAGAACGGGAAACTGGCTGGCAACCATCGCAAAAATTAACAAACGAATAACGAGGGGACGGAGCCCTCCCAGGCGGTGCAACAAAATGAGCATAAATCCGACTGCCTTCCAAATAAAATAAAAATGAATTCTGGAATACAGAATCTCTTGATTATAAACCCGTCAGTTTTGAAAGACAATCTATTGAGGAATCTTCGAACATGGCAAGTTAAATGGTTTATGGTTGTGCATTGACTGTAAACGACCAGACCGGTGACCACTTACTGCGCACACCGAGTGAATTTACCGCCCTTACCCGCCAATAATAAGTGCCGACCTGCAATGGGTCCGGTAAATAAAAGGGATCCGCAACAGCCTCAGAACGAATGAGGGTGGAGAAGTAACGCGAATCACTGACCTGCACGTCATAATGTGTAATGCTCCAGAAGACCGGGATGCCGGGATCCCAGGAAAATTCAGGTGAGGTGGTGGTCTGCCCACCGGAAACCGGGGCAATCAGCACAGGGGGTACAGGTTTTGCACTTAGGTTGAATGAAAACGGAAGTGTCCAATCTCCCCAGCCAGCCGCGGTGCGCACCTGCATGCGCCAGAAATAGGTTCCATCCGGAAGAGGTGCGGTGGGTGTAAAACTCCGGCTGGAGGGTGCGCGTTTGACATCCAGGACAACCTGATCAACAGGGAATGCAATATCTGTGGATACCTGCAGGCGATACTTGAGGGCAGCGCTATAAGATCCCCAATTAAAGGTTGGTGTGGTATCTGTTGTCACAACACCTGTGGTAGGGTTTTTCAGGATACTCACGGTTATCGTTTGCGGCACGGTCCAGGCTGAAGCATTGCCCACCGCATCAATCGAACGCGCCCGCCAGTAGTACATCCCCCAGGGCAGCGCAACGCCGGGTTTGAAGGTTGCCAGGTTCAGAACGGCGGAGACCGATTTTTCCAGGAGTAGATCGGTAAATCCTGCATCGGCAGCCACCTGGAACTGATATTTTTTTGCTCCGCTTACAGTATAGACACGAAATGAAGGGGGATCATTGGTCACAAGGGCACCGTTGAAAGGTTTATAGACAACGGGAACAGCCGGCGGCTTTGTATCCAGGACGAAATAACGAACAAGCGACCAGTTGCTGCGAACACCCAGGTCGTTATAAGCACGGGCACGCCAGTAATAACGTCCATCCTCCAACAGCGGAGGCGGTGTGTAATTCAGACTCTGCTCGATCTGCCCGGAGTGGAAAATCTCCGAAAAATTGCTCTTGCGACTGATCTGGACTTCGTAACCCTGTATATGTGAGCCGTCAGGTATAGTTGGCGGAGGTTCACCTGTAACCGGTAAAGCCTGACCACCAAATTGCCACAACAACGCGTCGTCGACCCACCACTGCCAACTCTCGGCTTCATGGATTCCACCGGGATTCACCACATGTTTGATACGCGAGGCGGGGTGTCCTTTCGAAAGGAGTGTATTGACCACAGATTGAACACCTTCCGTCCAGACGCGGGGGTAGGTCATCAGCCTGCCCTTGGCATCATAAATGTAGAGCGGTCTGCCCTCCCATTCCCGCGTGCCAACATAGAGGAAAATCTTAGTATCCTCCCGGATGGAGATCGATTTGATGTAATTGATGAGACGGTTAGATGACAACCATGTTCCGCCGGATTCGGTGAACCATACCGCCGGGGAAAACGCGATGATCCTGGAAAAAACATCCTGCCGTTTCAACCCGCCGTATAGCGAAATCAATCCGCCCATGCTGCCGCCGGCGATGGCAGTATTTTCACGGTCGGGCAGGGTGCGGTAACGCCGGTCGATCTCCGGTTTGAGAGTATTGACAAGGAAGTTTATGTAAGCATCCCCTTCACCGCCTTCTGAGCTGGCAGCATTGGGAACGTTCCAGGCAAGCATGCGAGAATTGACCCAGGGGCTGAACTCGTCATACCGGTTGTTACTGTAAAAAACGCCAACCGCGATAACGCCCTCGATGCTTCCATTGGCGTAGAGAAGTTCGAGGGCTTCATCCACGTGGTAATCATGACCGTCTTTGTAGTCAAACTTGGTGTTGCCATCCTGGAAATAGACAACTGGATAGGATTTTCCACTCGTCTGGTAATCAGGCGGGAGGTACACCTGGACGGTGCGGTTCTTAACTCGCAACTGCGGTGCGGTGATGGTAAAAGTCTCGATCCAGCGCAAACGTGGAGTATTGTCATTTGTAAGGGTGCCCGTGACCGGTCCGGCAAGGACCGGTGAAAGCGGCACTTCTGCGGTGATGACAAAACTGCCCGGTTGTGTCCATGCGGAGAGATCGGGGGTGAACACGGCTTGTATCCGCCAATAGTAACGACCGAACGGCAGCGCAACCCCCGGGCGAAACTGATTGACGGATCCAAACGCTTCATCGATAACGATTTCAGATGGAGCAAAATCTTCAGTCGTGGCAACCTGCAGACGGTAGGATGTGGCACCTTCAGCATTACCCCAGGTAAAGGTTGGACGGGTAGCTGTTGCAAAACTGCCATCGGATGGGGTCTTCTTGATGTCGACCGACACAAGCCTGGGAGGAGTCCAGCCGGAGACGTTGCCTGCCCGATCCAAGGCTCTAGCTCGCCAGTAAAAGGAACCGAACGGCAAGGCCTGGTCACCGGTGAGTTTGTAGGAGGCTGTAGACAGAATCGCAGTTACAGTGGCATCTACAACGGGTGTGGTGAAAGCGGAATCGGCACTGACCTGGAACTGATATTCCTTTGCCCCGGCAACCGTGCTCACAGTAAAACGGGGTATTGTTGTGTTCACAACGGCTCCCTGCGCCGGTTTTTGAGGGATCGGCATTGCAGGTACAAGCGTATCCACTTTAAAGGAGCGGGATTGAGACCAGGCACCTTTGACGCCCACCGAATCCACAGCGCGCACACGCCAGTAATATTTTCCATCCGGCAGCTGCGGGAACGGGAACGAAAGGTCGCCCGCAGCGGTTAGCTGGTTGATCAGCCGCGTTGAGAACAGGGTGGACGCGCTGACGTGTATCTGGTAATGAGCAGCCCCCGGCACCTCACTCCAGGACAATGCAGGTGGAACAGAAACATAATTCGTCTTGAAAGCGTGATCCGGTGCAATCAGTTCCGGCGCTGGCAATGGGTGCAGGGTGTAAAAGTGAAGTGTTTGCGACCAGTCACTCCAGGCAGTGCCATCCGAGGCACTGAGACGCCAATAATAGGTCTGGCTGTCGATCAATTCTTTAGCATAAATGTATTCCGATGATGACAACGTGACATCCACAAGGGTAGTGAGGAAGTCATCCGCCAAAGCAAGCTGCAGGCGGTACTGTACCGCTCCGGGAAAATCCTCCCAATCAAAGGTTACCGTTCGCGCTGCCAGTTTTTGGCCTAACACTGGAACATACCCAATTACAGAGATAGAAGCGTCTGTGGCAGTGATAACTCCCGTGGATGGATCGAATAAGGATATGCTGAACGCACCGGGTGTGGTCAACAGGTCCGGCGGCACCACCGCCTGCATGGTGTTGGGATCAAGATAAAAGGTGGTGAGAGGGGTGGATTCCCACATGAGCACGGTTGAGGGGGTAAATCCGGAAGCGTTAAGCTGCAGGGTAAACTGAGGACTGCCCACAAGAACGGATGCCGGAGAAATACCCGTTAATCCATCAGCAAGATCTTGTGGGGCAATCGACTGCGGAGTGGGTGAAGGCAGTTGAGGTGTTGGTGTGAACGTCGCGTCAGGCGCAATCGTGAGCGTAATTTCAGGTTCCGGTGTTCCTTCTGCCACAGTGGGTGTTAATTCAGCGGTCGGCGTCAGCGGCACGTTGGTGGGTGTTTGCGGAGTCGCGGGTTCACTGGTGGGGTCAGGCGTTGCAGTTGATGAAGTCGAGGTTGGTGTCGGGGTGAGCGATGGGTTCGAGGCAGAGGTGAAGAAAACCAGTTCATCCGGCTTTACGGGGAGAACCAGTTTATCGTGTGATAATGCCAGTGTATTGTATTTGTTTTGCTCGAGTGCAAATGACCAGACCTCTGTTCCAGAGTGAATGTCCAGCGCGCGGAGTGAACCACCTGACCCGGCCAGATAAAGAAAGCCATCAGCCGATACCAAACCTGGGCAGGTTCCGACTTCAAGCACCCCAGGATCATATGTCCACAACAACTCAGCGCTGAAAGGATCCAAACGCTGAATAACGCCTTCGGTGGTTGATGTGATCAATGCGCCTTCGGTGAAAAACGCGGAACAAGGCAGATCTTTGGGAGGATTGTGCGACCAAAGCAGCTTGCCATCCAGTGCATCCAAGCTAAGGAACTGCCCGGATTCAGTACCCAGCACCAGAGCCTGATCAGCAAGGACGAGAGATGTTCGAATACCATCCAATAAAATTCTCTGCCAGACAGGTTCACCTGTTTGTACGTTGTACGCGATCACCATATCAGGAGTCGCAGTAAGAACGACCTCATCTGTAGACACAATAGAAGAAATCGTGTTGTCCAGGGGTACTGACCAGATCATGGAAGGCGATAAGACATCAATGGCAAACAGGAAATTGGTAACGGCACAGTAAGCGCGACCCGCCTGCAAGGAGGAGCAGGAAATACGTTCTGTAGATGAAAGCCCCAGGTCAATGCTGTTGATGAGCAATCCAGAATCAAGGTCGAGTGTAACCAGGATCATCGCAGCATGTAATGGATCGTTTCCGACTATAAAGATTTGAGAACCCACAAAACCAAGGATGGCGGTCACCTGCAAGTCAGCGAAACACCAGAGCGGCGCGAAGTCAGCTAAACGGTAACTGCAAAGACCGGCAGCTTCCTGGACGATGAGCTGATCAGTGGTGATGAACAGGTGAGGATCTCCGGCAAGCGGTGAATGTAGCGTGAGAAATCCTGTCGGTTCCAGGGGAGGATGAAGCAATTGGTTTTCTGTATGAACTGGAAAAGGGGTGTTGGTCGATTCAGTAGAAACGGCCGGTTCAACGGAACTGGTCGGATCGGTTAAGGACTGTGCACTGGCTGGAGAATAGAATGGGAGGGAAGTGATGAGAAGACCCAGGATGATAAAGGCAGACAAAGCCTTTGAAAAATCCATCCTGATGTTACGTTGGGTTCGACACATGCCTTATGTCCAATCGCATAATCACTCGTAAATAATCCAACAATAATGAACAGCATCCGGCTACTGTTAATGATTATAAACCGGGTGCCATGACACAGCAAATAAGCATGAAAACGAGCAGAATAAACCAGCATACTGATCCAGCAGGCATGCCCGCACGTAGCGAGAGCCAAATGACCACGCCCGGATCAAAGATTTATGGCTGTATGGACCAGCGCCATTGGTACATCACCACACCCGCCCCTCCCAGGATCAGGACATCATCTACATCATATTGCGAGACGAATTCTGAAAAGGACCATTTGTAGTCCGGATACTTGCGGATGTCCACGCAGTAGGTGTGTTGATAGTGAGAAGCCAGAAGCGGTTCTATGGCATTGGTGAAGGAATCCCCGATGATGAGCAGGTTGCGGTCTGACCCATTATCAGAAACATACTCAAGGAAATCCACATCCTCACCATAGTATTCGACATAATGGTCGGCAAATTTTTCGGTGGAGTAATGACCGGCAAGGTATTCATCCTTGTTGTTGTAGTCGATCTCATTACCATCACGATCGTAAATGCGGTAAGGTGGAAGATTCGCCAGATAAACCGAGAAGGGATCCGATTTGACATTGTGATTAAGCAGTTTTGCCCAGCGGCCGAGGAAAGCGATATCAGGGAATGTATAGACCTCTCCGGAAGTGATCATCGGGGAGATATCCGGATAAGAATCCGCCAGCAACTGGTAGATCTGTTCGTAACCCTGGAGAATTCCATAAGCGTTCCAGTGATGATCGGTGCGGTAGTAATACTTCAGGTGATCTTCAAAACTGGTCAGGCGCAAGGCATCCAGTTTGAGCCGCTTCGGCTTGTTGGCTGCGAAGAAATCATACGAACGCCCCGCATCAGCGTGTTTGAACTCATCATTAACGGGGTGGTATGGTGAATTCTCGATCAACTCGAGGTAGAACGCGTGGAAATTAATGTCTTTGTTCGCCTGGATGATCTTTTTGTACTGCGCGATCTTGCCTTCAATCGTTTTTTGTTCATCTTTGGTAAAGAGGGACGGTTCACCCAATAACACACCCAAACCACGGACTTTGTAAATATCAACATCCCCATATTGGCCGAGCCGTTTCCAGTCAAGTTCTTTACTCTTGTCAAAATCGGTTACTTCGGGTTCATATTCAAACAGGTTGCCAGCGAAAGAATCCGGGGCTGTTTCCTCCACTATTACCGGTTTGGGAGCACACGATACCATTAAGAAGATAAGTAGTATTAGCGCTGAAGTTGCGCGCATTGTTTTATTCATTTTGATCCTCATTCCTGACCTTACCAAGCGGTCATCACTGGCAAGTATACCAGATATTGTATATACGCAATTTACGGTGCAAGTTATGTACCGTCTATTTACATCGCATTATATCCAATTTCATCAAAAGGTTGGTAAAGGGGATCAGTAATTCCCGTTGAGGATCTTATCCTGGATAAAAGTGGTAACTTCGGGGTTTGGCACCTTGATGTGGCGTCCATAATTGGTAATCATGGGGGTATACAGGTCGGTTGGAATATCCACAAATACCAGAGAATCCTTATCCAGTTCCTGGATGAAGCAGATGAAAGTGTACACGTCGCGCAGTGTGAGATCGGTTACGACTCCCCTGTCATTGAGTACTTTAAAACCCAGAGCAGGTAGTTTTGTAAGATTCTCCGGCTGGCGCAATTTCTGGATCAACGCGTTCATGATGACGGATTGACGCATGATGCGGTAACGGTCCAGGTCCGCTTTACGCTCGCGCACAAACTCAAGCGCAGTTTTGCCATCCATATGATGGTTGCCCTTATAGCCATACGCACCGATGGGACCTTCGAGGTAAAAATCGATGCCACCCACAGCGTCAATCAATTGTTCAAAAACGTTGAAATGAATGGCACCATAGTGATCAAATGAAACACCATAATTGTAAAAAAGGGTCTCAGAAAACTTGACCACACCCTGACCCCGACCATTAAAATACTCGCCGTATCCATAAGCGGCATTGATCTTGAATTGCGTGATGTTGTGCTCCTCCAGGCCGGGAATGGGTACCCAGAAATCTCGCGGGATGGAGAGAACCAGCACGCGGCGTTCAGTGAAATCAACCCTGGCAAGACGGATCACATCAGCCTGTTCGACTTCGTCAATTCCCAGTCCAAGGATGATCATCGGGGCAGTCTGACCACACACCGCTGTAGAACTATTGGTCACAGGGGTCTCTTCTGTTTTCCCGTGATCATTGATGACAGGTTCGGGTGTTGGTAAGGATGGATCGACCGCGGTAATGGAAGTGCTGACCCCGGGCAGCGGGGTAAAAGTTTGGAACGGTTCACCAGTGAACTTCGGAAGCTGAGCGCCGAATAGCGGATTGGTCCACACCAGGTAAAAAATACCTGCCAACAGAATGATCACGAACAATAGCCAGAAAATCCAACGGCGGCGTCTTCTGCCTTTTTTAGGTGAACTTTCCTCATGCTGCAACGGTTGAGCCTGCTCTTCAGCCTGGAGGGCAACTGCCGCAACGGTGACAGGCGTACGTATCGAAGCCGGCAGTGATAATTTCTTAAGGATGCGCGGGAAGCCGCTGGTGAGGAGATCACAAATTTCTGCCGCGATGGCACCAGGATCCTCATCCGGTGAGATTACGGGGTCCGGAATATCGTAAACCTGACCGGCGCAGATATCTGTAAGCAGGAACGTCTTGCCGGAAGCTGACGGGAATTCATTCTCAATTGCTTCCTTTTGTCCCTGCGTCATCACAATGATGAGATCAGCCGCGGTAACCAGGGGGGTGTTGATCTCCCTGGAGCGGACGGACTCCACATTGAAGCCGTTTTGAACTGCAAGGTCAACAGCCTCGCGCAGCGGCGGAGCGCCTTCCCGAGCCCAAATGCCGGCAGAACCGACAGTGGTTGCATTGGAAATATTATTTTGCTCGAGCAGATGTTGAAAACAACCGGCGGCGAGGACGGAGCGGAAACGATTTGCGCTGCAAACAAAGAGAATATTTGGCATTTCCGCTGCAGTGACCCTTTCCTGTCAGCTTAATTTGGAACGATGACCAGTTCGCCCATGGTGAGCACATAACCGTCGGGGAGTTCGTTGTACTGCTTCAATAGCAGTGGATCGATCTGCATTCGTTCGGCGTATGCTTCAATAGTCAACCCGGCCGTTGTGATCTCGCGCACCGAAAATTGCGGCAGAGCGGAGACATCATCTGTATTGAGTGGAATGACCAGGATCGTGTTCACCCAAAGGGGATCGGGCAATTTGAAATTAATGGCTTTGATCGCTTCGACCGAAGTTCCGAATTTTTCAGCCAGCAGGATATAACCTTCCCCTTCCTGAAGCTGGTGTATGACCAGCTGAGGATCGCTGCTAAAGGGGGTTTCAATCGCCCGCGGCGTGGTGCGGGAGGGGAAAACAATCGCAACGGTCGCGGTTGGCTGAAGCGTCTGTGTAGGTTCCGGAGAGGGGGTGGGCTGGAATGGCGTTATGATTGCTGTTGGAACAGGCACAGGGGCGGACGGCGTGGGAAAAAATACCGGCAAATTCAAACCGGGGATACGGATCAACCCCATGAAGGCGGCTACGAGGAGTCCAAGCAGGATCACAGCGATAAGAATGACCACCGAAAGCCTGGTCCGTGCGCGATGGACTTTAGGCCGTTTGCCGCGTAACTCCCTGGGCAGGGGCTCAAGATCTACAGTCTTATAGACCGGGCATTGCGGATATTCCCTGGTGAGGCACACACTCCGTTGATGGGCAAGGCTAACGGGCGTAATGGGTTTACAGTGGTAGCAAAAATTGTAAAGTGCTGGATAGGCAAGAGCCGTCTCAGGGTCATCCTCGAAACCAAGAAACGGGCAAAAGCCCGCTACATGGCCTTTTCCACTTGTCACTTGGATGATGGAAGGCGAACTGCCTGAGGGAATACCAGCTGTCAATTACTTATCCCCCTTGTTTCATATTAACATCGTCAACCTCAACCTGCGCCGGGGTGGAATCCGTGCCGGTCTTGCCGTAATGTTTACTGTAATAGTACTCACGGTTATAGTAATAGCTTGACCGTTTCACCTTGATGTTGTTCAGCACGATCCCCAACAACCTGGCATCCAGGCGTTTCAGCTGTTCCACAGCCTGCTGGATCGCACCGCGCTTGGTCTTCTTCGGATCGATGACCAGGATGACACCATCAACGCTCTTGGCCAGAATGAGCGCATCCGTAACCGCGAGAAGCGGGGGGGAATCAAGAATGACCATATCAAAATGCTTGGCCAGCAGCTTGATCACATCCTGCATCTTGGTTGAAGCCAATAGTTCCGAGGGATTAGGGGGCAGGCTTCCGGAAGTAATGATGCTGAGACCGTTCACAGCAGTCTTTTTGACCACGCCGGTCATTTTATCAGGTGTGCGGATAAAGTAATCGGACAGCCCGAGCCGGTTGGAAAGTTTGAAAACCTTGTGCATGGTTGGCCGGCGCATATCACCGTCCACAACAACGACTTCCTTGTCACTCTGTGCGATGACCGTGGCGAGATTGGCAGCCACTGATGATTTACCATCAGAGGGCGAAGCGCTGGTCACGAGTAGGGTTTTTAATGGGGCATCAATGCCGCTAAACTGGAGGTTTGTACGCAGTGAGCGGAAGGCTTCTGAGACCGGCATGCGGGGTTTGCTCATGGTGATGAGCGGTTCCTGGCTGGCGGTAAAGTTGGTAATAACACCGATAACCGGTACACCCCAACGACGGGAGAGCTCGCTTGGGTCGCGAATCTCGTCCTCAAGATAGGCAATGAGGAAAACCACACCCGCTGCGAGCATAAAACCGACAACGGCGGCCAGCGCCCCACTCTTCAGGGGCTGGGGTTGGATGGGAGACGTATTGGGAATCGCCTGGTTCAACTGGCTGATCGTGGTCGCTGACTGAACCTCTGTGAGACGAATCTGCTGCAGGTTGGCGAACAAGGAAGAGCGGTTGGATTGATACTGCGTCTTGGCTAACTCAAGCTCTGCGCGGCTGACATAATCCTGCGGATCCCGTTCCACTGGTATGGTGGGGAGACCATCCTCCTCCAATTGCTTGTTCCTTTCAACCGCTGCTTCGTATTCGGCATCTCTGATCTCAATGATCGCCAGTTCAGAGTTGACCTGGGTTAATTTACTATCCAGGTCGGCGATCTCCGTCTCCAGGCTGGATTTCAACTCAAGATAACGGGAGGCCTGGTCTCGCATAACCTTTTCAGCAAAGGCGGCAATGACCGCATTGGCTGTATCGGCGGCTTTTTGCGGATCAGAATCGGTCACAGTTATATTGAAAATCGGAGAATTCTCAACAGAAGTGGCTTCGACGATGCCCGTAACTGGATAGCCCAACTTTTCGGCGACTGTTTGCAGTAAAGCTTCGGTTACCAGGGTCTGCGCATAAGTTTCAGCCAACCGCTGGCTTGTATATGTAGCGGTATATGAATCATAGTAATCAGTTCTGGAAACCACGTTTACGATGGCTTTGGCAGAGGCCTCGTACACACGAGGTTGTTGATCGGTCAGGTAATAAGCCACTGCCCCGGCAGCGATCGCCACCAGCAGGAGAAGCCAAAGCCAACGCCACAATATCTGAACATAATCCAGTATGCTCTCAAGACTGCTGCGCTCTTCAATATCATTTTCCATGCAAATTGACCGCCCTTTCTAG
>CAYWVP010000049.1:0-11317 GCA_964461605.1 uncultured Anaerolinea sp. | reverse complement strand
TGTGAATCCACCTGTTTGACGGCAGTGCCGCCAAGATCAAGCACCAGGTCACCCGCCACAAGTTCCGTTTCCAGTTTGATCGGGAGGTCCGGAGCGATTTGAAGATCATATTCCTGGATCCAGCCGTTGCCTCCCCAGGTGGCGGTGTTGCCTTCCTGTTTCAGGGTAAGCTGGCCTTCACCACTCGTCGACTTTGAATAGTCAGGACGGATCGAGGCGCTTCCGGGAATGAGGGCTTTTCCTGTCAGCAGTTGACCATCGGGTTCACCGGCAGACAATTTCACCCGCCCTGTTACCACAGAGATCTGCACGCTGGATGAGCTGGCGCCCTCTGTTCCCTGTTTGATGTCAACTTCCCGTCCCTTTATCCCGGTCGGATAGGCAATTGCCAGCCAGAAGATGACTGCCACAACCAGCAAGCCCAATCCCGCGCGCAGCACCGTGTGCCATCCACCGCGGTTGCGCCCGAAAGCAATGTCAATGCCGATCGCAACCAGCAGGATCGGCCAGATCCTGGACAATAACGGCAGCGCCTGTACAGAAAGATAACCCAGGTTGCCCAGTTGAAAGAGTGCTCCCAGCCCCAGCAGCATCAACGGCCAAACCAGGCCATCCCGCCGCCACAAACCATCCAACCCGGCTACCATCAGGATGACCGGCCAATACAACATCAGGTAGTCCCGTGTGGTTCCGGGGATCACACCCAGGTTGACCAGCAACAGCAGCACACCCAGCCCGACCAGCAGGATTGGGAAGAATAATCCCCTCCTATGCGTTGCCTTATCCATGTTTACTTTCCTCTCTTGATGGAAACCACCAAAAGCGCGACCCCGGCCAGAAGGATCATCCCCGCCAGGATGACATTGTTGTTGATCCAGGCGAGCCAGGGAATGTTCAGGTTCTTCATGAAGATGTAAGCGCCAACCAGGATCAAAGCAACGCCGATGTACAACCCGGTCTTTTTACCGGGACGGTTCACCATCTCAACAAATTCATCCTTGAAGTTTTCTGCCCGCTCTTTAATTACCTCACCATCAACAGGATAAGCCTGAGTTGTACTCCCGCCAACCTGCTCCTCTGATGGCACAACGATCCAGAGGATGATGTAGACCAATGGCCCGATTCCACCTACCAGGGCAAAAACAACGAAAAACAGGCGCACAAGGACAACCTCAATGTTGAGATACCTGGCGAGTCCACCGCATACTCCGCCGATGATGCGATCCTGTTGCGTACGGATCAATCGATTTTCCATAATAGGCACCTACTCTTTCTTGAGAATGGCACGAACCACGAGATAGCCGCCGACAAGCAGGAAAGCCAGCGCCCAGATCCACCCGGCCACTGTACCCACCAGCGCGCCGGAAAGCACGAGAATGAGCACACCCAGCGCCAGGCAGATGCCTGCTGGAATCCACGGCCATTTATCCTTTTTACCCATGGGGTGCAGCCCAAGTAAAGCAAATGTAGCCCCAACCCCCAGGAAGAAGACAGCACCGCCCAGCTCCCCGCCAGGCAGCCCCGCTACCACAGCCAGGGTAAACAACACACCTGCCGGGATGATCGGCCACCATTGGGTTTTCTGCAGCAGGTACACCACCAGGAAGCCCAATCCAATGAACGCGAGAAAAACCGACCCGCCAAAGCGTCTTCCCATTTCAGGTAACAGTGAAGATAGAGCGATCAACGCGCCCAAACCGAGAAGGGTGAAGCCCGGGATGGCTGCCCACCATTTCGAGTGATCCTGGATCAGGAAGTAAAGAAAAACCCCGCCTGCCAGCCCGAACATCAATCCGATGAAAAGCCCGCCAAACGGGATATCAAAGATCTGCTGCAGCAGGAAAAATCCGCCGGCAGCGATCAACAACACACCCAATAGAATTCGTTTCGTCTGTTCACTCATGAGATATCATCCTTTATAGTGGTGTCGCTGCGCCCCTTGATCAGGGCACGCGCCCCGATCAGGATCCCAGCCACGATCAATAGAATCGGCCAATAGGGACCAAGGTTTCGAAATGCGCCAAATATCGCACCGAACACCACCAGCAGTACCAAACTGGTGCCAATGGTGTCTAACGCTGAGCGGATCGAGATCTTCTCCCGCGCTCCCAGCAGCCAGGCAGCGACCATCCCCAATCCGGAAAACCCGGGGATCAGCGTCCACATGTAAGACCAGCTGCCCCAGTTACCGGTCATGTTCTGATAGTAGAGAATTCCACCGATACCGGCGACGATAAATGCGGGTACTGCCATATCCGGAGTGCCGGTGAACAACCCCAGCACAAGCAGACCTGCCCCCACCAGCATGATGATCACCGGCCACGAAAAGTTGATGTTGAACAGATCAGAAAAACCCGGCACGGCATTGACGAGTACATAATAAATGCCCACCAGGATGAGCAGGATCCCCAGGACGAGCGTTGTTCGATTCCTTTTTCCCATTTCAGCCTCCATTAAATTAAATAACCTTGCGACTTTAAATCATATACGAAGCACTCCTCAATGGGTTGCAGATAATCGCAACATTGACAGGTAAGAAAACTGCAATATAATATAGATAAGGTTTATCTTATTTATTCAAGGATCAGATATGGTTCGATTTACATGCATGTGTATGTGGCGGGGTACGGCTTGATCACCGCCTGAGAACACTTCAACAAACACGCTCCAGGCGGCGGTGGACGTCCCCGCACTTTTTTTCGTGCAGCCCCTACCGGCCGCTTTTCGTTTTAATAAACCACAATGAGATCAAATTGGAAAGTGAAGAGATATGAAAATTGCTAATGATGTGACACAACTCGTAGGAAATACACCCCTGGTGAGGATCAACCGCCTTACGCAAAACCTCCCCGGTGAGGTGGTGGCAAAACTGGAGTACTTCAACCCCTCACACAGCGTTAAGGACCGCATCGGGGTGGCGATGATCGAGGCCGGTGAGAAAGCCGGGTTGATCAAACCCGATACCATCCTGGTCGAGCCGACCAGCGGAAACACCGGGATCGCGCTGGCTTTTGCTGCAGCAGCCCGCGGTTACCGACTGGTGCTGGTGATGCCGGAAACGATGAGCCGCGAACGCCGTCTGCTGCTCAAGGCATACGGAGCTGAACTGGTGCTCACCCCCGGCAGTGAGGGGATGACCGGCGCGATCAGCAAAGCCGAAGAGATCGCGGCATCAGATCCGCGCTATTACATGCCGCAGCAGTTCAAGAACCCTGCCAACCCGGAAATTCACCGCAGGACCACCGCGGAGGAGATCTGGCGCGATACCGATGGCAAAGTCGCAATCCTGGTGGCAGGAGTCGGTACCGGCGGTACCATCACCGGTATTGGCGAAGTGTTGAAATCCCGCAACCCGTCGATCCGGGTGGTGGCGGTGGAACCGGATACCTCACCGGTGCTATCCGGCGGGCAGAAAGGCGCTCACCTGATCCAGGGGATCGGTGCCGGCTTTATTCCGGACACGCTGAACACCAGCATTTATGACGAAATCATCCGCGTGACAAACGAAGACGCGATCAAGACCGCCCGCCTGATGGCCACCCGGGAGGGGCTGCTGGTGGGAATCTCCTCCGGCGCCGCGATGTGGAGTGCGCTGCAGGTGGCTGCCCGCCCGGAAAGCGCCAGCAAACTGATCGTAGTGATCATCCCGTCATTCGGCGAGCGTTACCTGAGCACCGCGCTGTACGCGGATCTCGCCGAGTAGACTGGAAAAAGGAGGAAAGCATGCTGTTTTCATCCGTACGTGAAGATATCCGGTCCGTATTCAACCGCGACCCGGCTGCACGCTCCACCGCTGAACTGCTGCTGGCCTACCCCGGGCTGCACGCCGTCTGGGCGCATCGCACCGAGCACTGGTTATGGGAACATGACTTTAAGCTGCTGGCACGCTGGCTTTCTCATGTGACCCGCTTCATGACCGGTATCGAGATCCACCCCGGCGCGCAGATCGGACGCGGCTTTTTCATCGACCACGGCATGGGGGTCGTCATCGGAGAGACAGCAGTGATCGGAAATTGCGTCACCCTGTATCATGGGGTTACGCTGGGCGGCACCACCCTGGAAAAGGGCAAACGCCACCCCACGATCGAGGACGAGGTCGTTGTTGGCGCTGGCGCCAAGATCCTGGGCAACATCATAATTGGATCGCACAGCCGCATTGGCGCGAATGCCGTGGTGGTCAAGTCTGTACCGCCTAACTCGGTGGTCGTCGGTGTCCCGGGTCAGGTGGTTGTCCGCAGCCAGCCGGCTGCAGATGGTCCAGATCTTGAGCATGGAAAACTTCCCGACACCATCGGCGAATCGGTTTCAGCCCTGATGAAGCGGGTCGAAGAGATCGAAAAGCAGCTGAACATCCACAATGAGAAAGACAGCTATTTGGGTGCCAATGGTGACAGCCATCCGCTGCACCTGCACACCCCCGCTGATGGCGTCTGGCAGGGTGAGGACTTTATGATCTAAGCAAGCACGTGAAAAAGATCGCCACGTAATAAGTGACAAAAAAGCCGCCTTTCTGCAACTCAGAAGGCGGCGATTATTTTTTTAGTCCAGGTTTTATGAAGGCCAAATACAACACCAGCATCAATCCGATCGCGCTGATGATCAGCAGGCCGAATCCCAGCCACTGCCGGTCGATCTTTGGCAGGCTTTCCGTCAGACCAGGCTTCTGCGTGGGTGTCGGGGTGGAAGGGGTTACCTGCCGGGTGGGAGTGGGCGTGAGAGATGGTGTGCGGGTGGGTTGACGCGGGGTAACTGTACGTGTGGGGGTGATCGTGGCGGTCGGGGCGAGCCTGATGATCAGGTTCTGTCCGACGTAGATGTTTTCGTTGATCATGTTGTTGAGCTGCTTAATCTGATCGATCGTTACCCCGTACCATGTGGCGATGGTGGAAAGCGCCTGGCCATATTTGACCACATGAACGATCGATCCGTCAGACTGGGGTGTTACCGTGAATACCGGTTCAACCAGCGGCTCAGAGGGGACTGCTGTATCAGCCTGGGCTGCCTCTGCTGCGGCCGGTGCACTGCCTGAGCTGGCAGAACCGCCTTCCCCAATGTATGCCGCATGCAGCACGTAATAAGTGACGCCGTTGCCACCCGTGTAAGCACCTGCGCCAACATGGGTGTATCTCTCCTGGGTCATCGGCCACATGTGTACATCATCTGCCCATACCGATTGCAGCCAGCCAATATCACCGCTTGTGGCGCAAGCCATATTCTCGGTGGCGAATATGTTGCTCCCCCCGCCAAAACCTGCGGCGGCAATGCGCTCACGCGCGTTACCAATGTGGGCGCACACCCCGTTGGCGGCCATCTGTGCGGCTGTTGAATAAGCGGTGGAATCCAGGGTGGCATCTTCAGCCAGAGCCGGCAGGCCGTTGGCGGCGCGCAGGTTGTTGACCAGGCTGATGATCTCCCCGGGTGAGATCGTATCCGCTGAGGCTGTAGACCGCGGGACTGCCAGGATTGGCATAACCAGCGTCAAAATGAGTAAAAAGGTCGACAAAAAACTGCGCATCGAGTCGTAATTATACCCGATGCGCCTGTACGTCAAGATTTAAACAGGAATACTACGAGAGGCTGCGGTCCTTGAAATTAGTACCCATCGCCTCAGCGACCAGCAGCAGGTCCATGGCAGCGATCATACCGATGATGCTGCCTTTTTCATCTGCCACGGGCAGGTGGTGAATACGGTGCTCCTTCATCTTCGCGGCGCATTCTGTGATCAATAGACTATCCGGCACAGTGATCACCGGGGAGGCCATGATGTCCCTGACCTTCGTTTTAGTTGGATCGTTCCCTTGCGCAACGATCTTGTCACAAATGTTGATCGAGGTCACAATCCCGTATTGGGGATTGTCAGACGTTTTTTCAACTATCAGGGAAGTGGCATAGCGATGACGCATAATGTGCAAAGCTTCGTAGACCGTGGTATCAGGATCGACAAACACGACCAGATGGCTCATCCAATCCTTGACAGTAGATTCTCGCATTCCTATTCTCCTTGCGTAAAACGCTACGCTATTGTGATATTCATTACTGTAGTATATCCCGAAGAAAAAGTCAAATGCGGATTGTCAGACAGATCCGTGTATTTCATCAGTCGACCAATCCAAACCGCTTAAGCGTGCCAGCAGATCATGCGCGGTTAGGTCAAGCTGGATGGGCGTGATAGAGACGTAGCCATCCTGCAAATCCCCAAAATCCGTTCCTGTCTCGGGCACACCGGTGGGAGCTTCGCCGCCGATCCAATAGTACGGACGGCCACGCGGATCTTCCCGTTTGACCAGTTCATCGCGGTAAATCCGCAGCCCCTGGCGGGATATGCGGTATCCCTTCAGCCCGGCTAATGGCAGGTACGGAACATTGACGTTCAAGAGTATGTTTTTCGGGAGATCCAGATTCAGCATTTTTGTGGTCACCACGCGTGCCGCGACAGCCGCGGTGGAGTAATCGAGCAGACCGTTGAAATACTCGGGAGCGTCCAGCGATACGGCCACCCCGCATACGCCGCCTATCGCCGCTTCCATGGCGGCGGTCACCGTGCCGGAGTAAGTCACGTCATGCCCGATGTTGGCGTTCGGATTGATCCCCGAGACGACCACGTCGATGGGAGATTCGATCACCCCCATCAAAGCCAGGGCAACACAATCGGAGGGAGCCCCGTCGCTGGCAAGCGCACGCGTACCATCTGCCAGCACAACCGGTTTAACGCGCAGCGGGCGGTTGAGCGTTTTCACGTGCCCCGATGCTGACCAGTTGTGATCCGGTGCCAGAATTGACACCTCTCCCAACTTGCGCAGTTCCTGCGCCAGCGCGAGCAGACCGGGGGCATATACGCCGTCATCGTTGGTGATCAATATGTTCATGGAATTTTCCGTAAACCTGAATTTGTAATAAATTATACCCGTTGAACATTACCAGATTGATTGATTTTACGACCATCATTGAAATACGTCTCTGGATTTTTTATGATATAATTCGTCGGCTGTGGTGCTAAACTGCAGACTATCACACGCGCCGTCCGATCTCACCTGCGTGCTGCCACAAGCAGTGATGGTGAGGCTAAAGAAGGCGCTAGAAAAAACGCAAAGGAGTAACACCCCATGAGTTCTATTATTTCCATGAAGTCCCTGTTGGAAAGCGGCGTCCATTTCGGTCACCGCACGAATAAATGGAATCCATTAATGCGCCCTTACATCTTCACCGAGCGCAATGGTATCCATATCATCGACCTGCAGCAAACCGTAAAGCTGCTTACCGCCGCCTACAACCTCGTTCGCGACACGGCCGCTCAGGGTGGAGTAATTCTGTTTGTCGGCACCAAACGCCAGGCTCAGGAAACCATCGCTGAAGAAGCCATTCGCTGCGGTATGCCCTATGTTACCGAGCGCTGGCTGGGCGGTATGCTCACCAACTGGTCAACCATGTTCAATCGTATCCAGGAACTTGAAAAACTGGAGCGCATGCACGAGACCGGTGAGATCAAACGCCTGACCAAGAAGGAAGGCCTGCTCATCGATCGCGAGATCAAACGTTTGCAGACCCACCTCTCCGGTGTGCGCAACATGAAACGCGTTCCTGATCTGGTGTTCATAGTGGATGTGATGCGCGAACATACCGCGGTTCACGAAGCCAACCTCAAGGGGATTCCCCTGCTCGCCCTGGTTGACACCAACTGCGACCCGCGCAATGTTGACTACGTGATCCCCTCCAATGATGATGCCATCCGCGCCATCAAACTGCTCGTAGGGAAGATGGCTGATGCAGTAATTGAAGGCAGGACCATGGTCAAAGATGTAGACCGTGACGAAACGCTCACCGTCACCTCCCCGGCTGAACGCGTTGCCGCTGGTGCCAGACCGCGCTTCGAAGAAGAGGTTGAACTTGATGACAAGGACCTGCTTGGCGCATCCACCCTGGCCAAACTTGGTCCTTCAGTAGAAGAAATCGCCGCTGCGGAAATCGTTGATGAGGCAGTTGTTGAAACAGCTGCTGCAGTATTGCCGGTGGAAGCAATCGAAGAAGAGATCGGTAAAACAACGGCCAAGGTAAAGAAAGCCAAGATCAAGACCGAAGAAGATGTTGAAAGCGAAGTTGAAGAATAGTAAAAATTACACCTGGTTGTTGACCGGTGAACCACTGGAGAATGAGGAATAAAAATGGAAATTACGACTGAAATGATCAAATCACTACGCGAGACCACCGGCGCCGGAATCCTGGATTGCCGGAAAGCCCTTGAACAATCTAATGGTGACCTGAATGCCGCCATGGATTTTTTGCGTGAAAAGGGTTTGGCCACCGCAACAAAACGCTCCGCCCGCACCGCTTCTGAAGGCACCGTTGAATTGTATTCACACGGTAACGGACGCGTAGGTGTAATGGTTGAAGTGAACTGTGAATCCGATTTTGTCGGCCGCTCGGATGCCTTCCGCACCCTGGCGCACGAAATTGCCCTGCAGATCGCGGCGACCTCGCCTGAATTCGTCCTGGAATCGGACATTCCCGAATCAGTGATCGAACGCGAGACCAAGATCGCCACTGCCAAGGCCAAAGAAGAGGGTAAACCCGAGGCGATCCTCCCGCGGATCGTGGAAGGCGCTTTGAAGAAATACAAAACCGAATTTGTGCTGATGAACCAGCCGTATATCCGTGATGAAAGCATCACTGTTCAGGAGCTGCTGAACCAGAACATCGCCGCGCTCGGTGAAAATATCATCGTCCGCCGCTTTGCCCGCTGGGCGCTCGGTGAAGCCTCAGGAACAGCGTCAGAATAACACCCCCGAAAGACCAACCAGCCGGTTGGTCTTTTTCTTAATCACAGGAGGAATTTATGGAGGAACTCAAATACCGCAGGATCCTGCTCAAACTGGGTGGTGAATCACTGGCTGGTCCATCCGGGATCGGCATCGATGCCACGCAGGCTAAAGACATCGCATGCCGTTTGAAGGAAGTACGTGAAATGGGCGTGGATATCGCCATTGTGATCGGCGCCGGAAACCTGTGGCGCGGGAAGACCGGGCTGGAGATGGGCATGGACCAGGCTACCGCAGACTATATGGGCATGCTGGGCACCGTTATGAACTCCCTCGCCCTGATGGATGCGCTCGAACATGAGGACGTGGTCACCCGCGTGATGACCGCGATCGAAATGCGCACGGTGGCTGAACCCTACATCCGCCGGCGCGCCATCCGGCACCTGGAAAAAGGGCGCGTGGTCATCTTCGGCGGCGGCACCGGCAACCCCTACTTTTCCACCGACACGGCAGCCTCCCTGCGCGCGATGGAGATCGAGGCGGATGTGCTGATCAAAGCCACCAAGGTGGATGGCGTATATGACAGCGATCCCAAGATCAACCCGCAGGCGGTCAAATTTGATGAACTATCCTACCTCGACGCGATCAACCTGCACCTGGCTGTGATGGACACCACCGCGGTGACCATGTGCATGGAGCACAGCCTGCCGATTCACGTGTTGAACCTGTGGGACGTGGACGCGCTCAAGCAAGCGCTCTACGGCCAAAAGGTCGGAACGATCGTTCATTGAACCCTCACGAAGACAATAACATGACCCGGCAAAACTGCCGGGTCAGTTTATTTTATGCTCCTTGAAGTGACCGATCAATTCCATCTCGATCTGGCGAATGATACGCTCATCCTGCGTTTCTTTGTCATCCAATTCAGCGATCAGTTTAATAAAGCGGTGTCGGGCTTCCTCAAAGGCAGTAATAATCTCCTCCTCTTCCGTCCCGCGCACACTCGCCACAGCCCTGGCGTTAAAATCATCCACGTCCACTTTTGGAGCGAGAAAACTTGCATCCGTCCGATATTTTGCAATCAGGATCATGCCCCGTTCCCACCAGGCAATGATGTGCGCCAGCAGATCCGCGAAACGCGGGTAACCCTGCACAAATAGATAACGTTCTTGTTGGTCCGGTGTCAACTTCTGGAACTGAGCAGGAAGCTCCCCCCAATAACCCAACGCAATTTGGATATTAACCAGGTCTAGCTTTTCCATTCTCCATTCTCCTTTATATATTCCAGTTCAGATAAAATCAATCTTGCAGATTCTATATAATAATCATCAGTGTTCTTTATGCCTAAACATTCTTTTAATATCTTGCCTTTCATTAAGTTATAACCAACTTTGTTTACACCTATATCCTTTAGGAACCTGGTAAATTCTTTAAGAAAATAGATATTATTAGGCGTAATAGTCAATGAAACAGCAACATTAATATCATTTTCTAATAAAATATATATTTGACTGATTGTTTTATCAAATGTTGGTTCGCCATTAATGCCTACCCTCATTTCATCATTTTGTATTTTAGGACCATCTAAGCCAATAGCTACAGTTATTTTATTTTTTTTAAAGATTGAAATAAGTGTCTCTTCAATAAGAGATCCATTTGTACAAAGCATGAGCTGTGTTTGAACTGGTAATCTACCAGTCTCAATCTCACATTTTATATACGGCAATATATCCTCAAAAATCTTTCTATTTAAGAGAGGCTCCCCACCATAAAATATTAAATAATAAGGACCATCATCAGCCCCAATCCTTTCAATGTGGTCCTCCCATAATTTAATACCACTAACAGCATCATCGAAAGATAAATATTTTCTACCATATTTATCAGCAAACTGTGGAATGGGGCAATATTCACAGTAAAAATTACAGGACTGAGACATCATTAGATAGAGAATCGTTGGTCTATCCAATAATGATGATGCTTTTTTTCGTGCTAATAATAGATTTTCTTGATCAACAGATTTATCTGGAATAATTATTCCTTGTAAAATCATCTCGTTTATAACACTACTGACGCAAATACCATTTGAAACTTCATCAAATATTTGTTTCAATAATCCTTTTTGTATATAAATAGGGTTGGGGTGTAGTTGATGAAAAAGAGCCACCAATCCGTCCCTTTCGGATATACATAAGAACTTGGATAAAAAGTGTTTTGTTGAAGGACTATCTCTCATATCCGAAATATTTCAAATTTGTATCTCCCATCTTACTCGGTGCTCAACAGGGCTTTTTGATATTTCTAACGGAGAGGAATTGAGAAACATGTGAGTATTACTAAAAGAGAAAATCAGTTTGTCTATGTGGCAAACACAAAACCATTTGTACTTGAAAATATATAACTTTCAGCCAGCTTAAACATACACAAATAAGAATTGTGCTTGCTGCCCTTATGCGTAATGCTTTTTTTACAGCCTTTTGGAGGAGAAGTATGACTATGCGTCTTTTTTCTCACCCCATTTCCTCTACTTTTTTGGCAGCCTCGAATAGTTGTTCTTTATTGAG
>CAYWVP010000048.1:0-11553 GCA_964461605.1 uncultured Anaerolinea sp. | reverse complement strand
GGCATGGTCAACCGTCCCGTTCGCGAAAGAACAGTAGCTGAAATCGCCGATGCGATAGAGAACGCTTTGAGAAACACAGGATATGAAGAAATCGCATTATTGTCACTCTCCTCTAGCGACTATACGCAGATAGGCAAATTAGTTGATGAAATCACAAGCCGTCTATCGGGAAAAAACCTCACGATCTCGCTGCCTTCCCTGCGTATTGAGTCCTTCTCGGTTGATCTGATGGAGAAATTGAAAGGCGTCAGGCAGGGAGGTTTCACACTGGCACCTGAAGCCGCGACCGACCGCATGCGCAATACGATCAATAAGCCCATCCAGGCCGATCAGTTGCTCTCCACTGCACGTGAGATCTACTCACGCGGTTGGAGCACTTTAAAGCTTTACTTCATGATCGGACAACCCGGTGAAACCATGGAGGACGTTCAGGCCATTGCTGATCTCAGCAAAAAGGTCATCGTGGAAGGTCGCAAAGCGATCGGCAAACGCGCCAACCTCCACGTGGGCGTCAGTACATTTGTCCCCAAACCACACACGCCATTCCAGTGGTCGTCGCTGGATCCTTTACTTACCGTGCTTGAGAAGCAAAACCTGTTGAAAGACCAGCTGCGCGGACCGGGCATGAAAATGACCTGGTCCAATCCGCGTGAGACCATTCTGGAAGCAGCCCTTTCTCGCGGTGACCGGAACCTGGCAAAAGTAATCGAAACTGCCTGGCGCAATGGCGCGAAATTTGACGCCTGGCAGGATCAATTCAATTACAACGTCTGGATGGATGCATTTGATACACACGGCATCTCACCGGATTTTTACGCAACCAGAAAACGCGAAATTGATGAAGTCTTTCCCTGGGACCATATACACACCGGGGTTACGCGCAAGTATTTACAACGCGAATATGATCGTTCTCAAAAGGAAGAACTGACCGATGATTGCCGGGACGGTTGCCATGCCTGCGGCATCCTGAGTGAGTTTTCGGATCTTCGCCAGGCACACCCCGGCCAACTGTGGCTTTGCCCGGAGGTGAATTAATGCAGAGGATCAGGTTGGTTTACTCCAAAGGTGACGAGCTGAAATATACCGGCAATCTGGATATGCTCAAGGTCTGGGAACGCAGTTTCCGGCGGGCCGGGTTACCCCTGGCTTACTCACAAGGCTTCCACCCTCAGCCGAAAATTCACCAGGCTTGCCCATTACCGCTGGGTTTTACCAGCGAGGAGGACCTGCTTGATTTCTGGCTGGAGACTGATCTCACACCGCCAGATTTACGCGAAAAACTGGAAAAAGCGCTTCAACCGGGTATCACGATCCAGGAAATCCTCATTGTCCCGTCTGAAGAAAAACCGCTCCAGACACAAGTAACCTCTGCGATCTACGATGTGTTCATCGATATGGAGCAGCGACCTGCAGACCTGGAAGGACGGATAGTGACGCTGCTGAACCTGGATACCTGTATGAGGGAAAGACGCGGTAAACAATATGACCTGCTTCCCTTGATTGAATCGTTGAAAATCGATGAAAAAAACTCGAATATCCTGGAAATGACCCTCGCGGCGAGGCCATCCGCCACCGGCCGGCCTGAAGAGGTTCTCGATGCGCTGGGAATTGCCTTGCAGGATGCAACGATCGGTCGTAAAAAATTGCTTCTGGCAAATTAGATCATCATGTCTGAACCTTTTTTTCAAATGTTTGAGTGTGAAAACCCATCCTGCCGGCTGCGGTTTCCTTCTGATCTGTCCATTAACCATATGGATCACTGCCCGGTTTGCGGTTCTCATATGAATCTGATTGGAAAACCTTATAGTAATTTTCAACGTCCTTCCACCGTGCAATGGCTGCCTGGTCTTTCGATCTCGATCCTGCTCGACAACTTACGCAGTGCTGAGAATGTTGGCTCGATCTTCCGTACGGCGAACGGCGCGGGGGTCGCTCACATTTATTGTTGCGGTACGACCCCCTCCCCTGAACACGCGCGGGTAAGAAAATCCAGCCTGGGTGCCGAGATGGAAACCGGTTGGAGTTATCACCCAAACTCTATAGATGTTGTAAACGAACTACAGCAAAGTGGAAATCACCTGGTTGCGCTGGAATCTACACCTGACTCCAAATCCCTGATGGATTATGCTTTAGATCCTCAACCACTTCAGCATCTGGTTCTTATTCTGGGAAATGAAGTCTCCGGCATTGACCCTGAGCTGCTGGCGCGCGCGAACAACGTCCTTCATGTCCCCATGGCTGGATCGAAAACCTCGCTCAATGTGGCTGTAGCTGCGGGGATCGCTTTGTACCTGATCATCAAATCAGTAGGTGCAACTCCACATTGAGCTGAGAATTCGATTACAATCGCAACAACATCGAGTGAGGATTAATCATGCCCATTTACGAATATAAATGCCAGGATTGCGGCACAAAATTTGAATCGCTCCGACCGATGAAGGACGCAGACGCCGCCATTCAGTGTGCCAGATGTTCCTCCATCAATACGAAGCGCGCGCTTTCGACCTGCTATACCAGGAGCGATGGTGCTTCTACCCGCAGCGGCTCGTCAGGTTGCGCGGGGTGTTCCGGCGGTTCCTGCAGTTCCTGCGGTCATTGATCATGACGAATAAATCCATAAAAGGTTATTACAGCAACAAATCTGTACTCATCACCGGTGGAACCAGCGGGATTGGCCTGGCGCTGGCAAAAAGGCTGATTCTCGAAGGCTGCCATGTCGCGATCCTCTCCCGCCAACAAACTTTGCTGGAAAATGCGACATCCGAAATCTCTCGGATCGCTTCTGCTAACGCCCCGTCCCTGGTTGCCATTCAAGCGGATGTTACAAAGCGCAAGGAACTGAACCAGATTCTGGACGATCATACAGCCAGGCACGGGCTGCCGGATATTGTGATCAATTGCGCTGGTGTCGCCCATCCGGGCACTTTCACCGCGCTGAAACCCGAGATCTTTGATTGGTTAATGGATGTAAACTACTTCGGTACTGTGAATGTGCTGAAAAACCTCGTGCCCGGTATGAAAACGCGGCGCTCCGGTGTGATCGTAAATATCTCATCAGTGGCCGGATTTCTAGGGATTTATGGTTACACCGCATACAGCGCATCTAAGTTTGCTGTAACCGGTTTCACTGATGCGTTGAGCTCTGAACTAAAACCCTACGGAATCCAGGTTTCAATTGTTTTTCCCCCTGACACGCAAACCCCTCAGCTCGATTATGAGCAAAAATTTAAACCCTTTATCACCAGACAGGTCGCAGGATCAGCCAAGTTGATGACCGCAGATGCAGTTGCGGATGAGATTATTAGAAAGGTTGCCCGCAAGAAATACGTTATTCTGCCCGGAAATGAAGGGAAGCTCATTTACAATCTCAATAACCTGTTGGGCAGGAGATTCCATGACCTGATCGACCTTATGGTTAACAATGCCATTCGGAAATTGAAGTTAGGTTGAACGCAACATCGATTATGTTATACTCGAAAAGCAAAATAACAATCCCTTGAGAGGAAACCTATGAAAAAAGATTTTCTTGCGGTGTCAGATTATTCAGCAAGTGAACTCCAGGAGATGCTCGACCTGGCAATCGCTTTAAAAAAGGAACATTTTGCAGGCGGCAATAAACCATTATTCAAAGGTAAAGTGCTGGCGATGGTCTTTCAAAAACCCAGCCTGCGCACACGCGTCAGTTTCGATATGGCCATGCGCCACATGGATGGCGACGCTTTGTACCTCTCGCCGAGCGAAATTGGACTCGGTAAACGTGAATCGATTGCCGATATCGCCAGGGTGATTTCCGGTTACGTGGATGCCATCATGGCGCGTGTTTTCGATCATAACCATGTACTTGAACTGGCCAAGTGGGCTTCGATCCCGGTTATCAACGGCCTAAGTGACTACAACCATCCCTGCCAGGCAATGGCAGATGCACTCACCATCATTGAGAAATTCGGGACTTTAAAAGGCTTGAATGTGACCTTCATCGGTGATGGAAACAACGTTGCCGTGTCATTATTGCACATTTGCGCCAGACTTGGTGCAAACTTCACACTGGCCAGCCCTGAAGGTTATGACATGGAACCGCGCGCAATCGACATTGGCAGGAAAATATCGCTGGAATCCGGCTCAACAATGAAATTCCTTCGCGACCCGCACGATGCAGTGAAAAACGCGCACGTGATCTACACGGATACCTGGACAAGCATGGGTCAGGAAGAAGAAGCAGAAAAACGCATGGCAGTTTTTCCTCCTTACCAGGTTAACCAGAAACTGATCAGCGAAGCTGACAAAGATGTGATCGTCATGCACTGTCTGCCAGCGCACCGTGGACAGGAATTAACAGATGAAGTGGCAGATGGCGCTCATTCGGTGATCTTCCCGCAGGCTCATAATCGTTTGCACGCCCAAAAAGCCGTTCTGGCAAAATTACTCCTGCCGTAAGTCAAACGAGACAAGGGAAACCGGTTGAATTTTCACCCGGTTTCTCTTTTTAATTTGAATGATAAGAATATATAATGATTATTGAAGGTCATTAATCTCCACATACGCAAGGTAGGATAATATGCCCCGTTTTGCCAAGATCGTCTGCACATTAGGTCCGAGTTCAGGGACCAAGCCCTTAATCCGGAAATTGATCAATGCCGGGATGGATGTGGCCAGGTTGAATTTCTCACATGGCGATCACGAATCGCACCTGGCGATGATCAACCTGATCCGCGAGTGCTCCAGGGAGCTGGGCAAACCCGTGGCAATCCTGCAGGATCTTCAGGGGCCTAAACTGCGGGTAGGAAAATTACCCGCTGACGGTGTTGAACTAAGCGCAAATTCGATCGTCAGGTTGTTCCAGATAGGTGATCATTCTGAGCAGTTTGAAGGCAGCGAGATCGCCCTCCCCCTGGATGTACCGAACCTGACCAAGGCTGTAAAACCTGGTAATCGCATCCTGCTGGATGATGGCAAACTGGAACTCCAGGTGACAAAAGTTGATGATAGTTACGTCGAAACACGTGTCATCCTGGGCGGAGTTTTAAAATCGCACAAAGGCGTTAATTTACCCGGTGCTGACCTGGGAATTCCGCGTTTCACCGAAAAAGACCGCCTTGATCTGGCTTTCGGACTATCTAATGCTGTGGATTATGTTGCCATTTCCTTTGTAGACTCAGCGGAGGATATCCGCGGAGTCAAAAAGATCATCTCAGAAATGAATCCAGCCCGTGCCAAAACGCCGATCATTGCCAAACTGGAAAGACCGTTGGCGATCAAGAATCTGCATGAAATCGTGCATGTCGCTGAAGGAGTAATGGTGGCGCGCGGCGACCTGGGTGTTGAAACTTCTCCTGCACTGGTCCCGATCGTCCAAAAAGAGATCATTCAAATGGCCAACCGGCACGCCAAACTGGTGATCACTGCCACCCAGATGCTCGAATCGATGATCGATAATCCCCGCCCAACCAGGGCAGAGGCATCTGATGTAGCAAATGCAGTGTTTGATGGCACAGATGCCGTGATGCTTTCGGCGGAGACGGCTTCAGGCAAATATCCGGTTGAAAGCGTCAAAATGATGGTTTCAATCATCCAGGAAGCTGAAAAACACAAATTGGAATGGAGTCACGCGAGCGGTTTTCCGGAAGCCGCTTTGCAGGATGATGCACTGGCCATTTCCAACGCGGCAAAAACTCTGGCGCATGATCGTGACGTTTCTACTATTGCTGTTTTTACACAAAGCGGCAAAACAGCTCTACTTATGTCAAAAACCCGTCCGCGCGTACCGATCATCGCCTTTACTCCTGAGGGCGGAACACTTACTGCCATGAGCCTTTACTGGGGCGTGCACCCGGTACATGTACCGTTTGCCGACAGTCTTGAAGAGATGGTACGCGGTGTTGACAACTACCTCATAAAGCGCAAACAGCTAAAAATTGGCGAACAGGTGGTATTGATTTCGGGCTTTCCGGTTGGAGCTATGCGCCTGCCTAACCTGGCTTTATTACACTCTGTCGGTGAAGAAGTTTAGTTCGGAGTTCTCAACAATGCATGTTCGAAAACTTGAAAAGAATAATAAGGCTGATACAAAAGTATTTAAATCCTTGCCTTTTCACCTATACGTAAACGATCGGTATTGGGTTCCTCCTTTTCCAGATGAAATCGAAAGGGTTATGCAACCTGACAAACACCCATATTATCTGCACTCCGATGCCGATTTCTTTGTCGTTGAGAATGAGAACCAGGTTTTAGGACGAATAGCCGTACTGCACAACCAAATGTATTGTGAATTTCACAATGTGAAATTCGGTTTTTTCTATTACTTTGATTCTGTTAATGACCTGGAGGTTGCCCGGCTGCTGTTCCAAACTGCGGAAGAATGGTGCAGAGAGCGCAAACTGGATACCTTGATCGGTCCCAAAGGTTTTCTACGTTCCAATGGAAATGGAATTCTTGTGGAAGGTTTTGACCAACTTCCAGCTGTTGGTATTCCATATAACCTGCCTTATTACCAATCCCTGATCGAGGCAAATGGTTTTGAGAAAAGTCATGATCACCTATCCGGTTACCTGGATAGGCACCCGAATCCGAAAATCCACTTGATCGCCGAAAAAGTGCTCGCCCGTGGAAATTTCCGCATACAACATTTTTATGATTCTGCCGAACTTATTAATTGGATTTCCAGGATCGACGAGGTTCAACGAAAAGCCTTCACAAGTAATCCCAATTTTTACCCCACTACCGAAGCTGAATTTGAACTATTGGCCAAAAACATCGTGGCAATCGCTGATCCCAAGTTCATCAAAGCAATTATGTACAATGATGATGTTGCCGGGTTCCTGATTGCTTATCCAAATATCAACCGAGCCCTCCAAAAGGCAAAAGGGAAACTCTTCCCGCTTGGTTGGCTATTCCTTTCACATGAGAAGAAGAACCCTGTAACCCTGGACATAAATGGCGTCGGACTATTGCCTGAGTTTCAGGGTCTGGGTGGCAATGCCCTGCTCTATGCTGAGTTGGATGATGTTACCAATTCCACCCGCATAAAAAAAGCGGAGATCGTCCAGGTGGATGAACGAAACCTCCGCAGTAAATCGGATATGGAGAGTATGGGCGTCAGATTTTCAAAAATTCACCGTACTTACTATAAAAAGCTGAATTCCTGATCGCTGCCTAGAACATCGCGTTATTGATTTCATCCAACGTTGAACGCGCCGGACGCAGTTTTTCAACGGGCAAACGGTTCATGGGCGTCTCCGGAATGTTGTATTTATCAAAAAGCGTCGGAACTTCAGGGTCAACATAGATCAGCCCTGTTAATAACCAGTTATTTTCTTCAGCTTCTTCCAGTTTCTTCAAAGCCTGCATTTTATCTCTCGGGTCATACTCACTTTCCAACTTCTTCAACACAACCGTGCTGCCATCAAACATGGTCACTTCTTTTGTGGTGCCGCGCTCAAAATCTTCCACTGTGATCTCTTCCCTGGCGAGAACCAAAGAGATCTCGTGCAGTTGTTCTTCGTGTGTCTTTCCAAACGAGTAAGAGTGGAACGAATTCTCGTGATTATGAAAAGTAACACATGGGCTGATGATGTCAATGACGGCGATCCCCTGATGAGCGATGGCAGCCTTGATCAGCTCCTTTACCTGTTTTGGGTCTCCAGCGAATGACCGGGCGACAAAAGTGGCATTGGAGATCAACGCCTCCATGGCCAGGTCCACCGGCAGGAAAGGATTGGTGCCCTGCCGCTTCAGCTGCAAACCCTTTTCCGCAGTAGCGGAAAATTGTCCCTTCGTTAAACCATAAACGCCGTTGTTTTCGATGATATAGACGAGCGGCAAATTCCGCCGTACCAAATGTTTAAACTGGCCAAAACCGATGCTTGCGGTATCACCATCCCCGCTGACAGCAATTGCTTCCAGTGTCCGGTCGGCAAATTGTGCGCCCAATGCCAGCGACGGCATTCTGCCATGCAAGCCATTGAATGAAAAAGACCTACCCAGAAAGTAAGTTGGGCTCTTGCTCGAACAACCGATCCCGCTGAATTTGACCACTTTTTCGGGTATGAGGTTCATTTCGAAACAGGCAGCGGTTATTTGCGCGGCGATACTGTTGTGACCGCAGCCTTGACAGAGCGTCGAAGGCGCTCCACGGTAATCCGCCCTGGTGAGACCCACTAGATTGGTGGTTTGAGAGGCTGAGGTTACCATGATAAATTCTCCTCTGATTCCTGTATCTGTTTTTTGATCCATTTGGCTGGTAAGGGTAAACCATCCATGTAGGCAACCTTGCGCAATTTATATGCAACGTCCGGAAAATCCATTGTCAACAATTGAGATAATTGACCATCCCGGTTCATTTCCACCACGTAAGTTAAGCGATGATCGCGGATAAAATCCCAGACTTCCTTTGAAAAAGGGATTCCCCGGATACGCAAGTAATCGGCTTTGATGCCTTCTTCCGCCAACAGGTCACAGGCTTCCAGCAACGCAGAATCTACTGAACCTGAGGAAATGATGCCGATCTCCGCGCCATCCCTTAATGTTTTCACCGGCTCGGGTAAAGATTCGCGTGCGAATTCGATCTTCTTCTTGATTCGATCGAAGTTACGCACCCACACGTCTCCATCCTCTGAATAATTCGCGAATTCATCGTGGCTGGTGCCGCGTACGAAATGCCCGCTCCTGGGATGCTGATTGCCTGGAAGAGTTCGATAAGGGATACCATCCCCATCCACATCAAGATACCGGCCCCATGTACCGTTGTGTTGTTCCAGCTTTTTTTCCAGGTCATCTTCCCATAAAATCTTGCCACGGTCGATTGGTTTATCAGGATACTCAAATTTCTTGGTCATCCACTGGTTCATGCCAAAATCGAGATCTGAAAGGACAACCACCGGTGTTTGAAAACGTTCTGCGATATCAAAGGCTTTCCAGCCAAACTCAAAACACTCCTGGATCGTACCGGGGATGATGATCAACATTTGGGAGTCACCATGACTCATGAAATTCACCATGGTCAGGTCCCCTTGCGAAGTCCGCGTCGGCATGCCTGTGCTGGGACCCACACGTTGAACATCCCAGATGACGACTGGAACCTCGGCGTAATATGCCAGGCCGATATATTCCGTCATCAAGGACAAGCCAGGACCTGAAGTTGAGGTCATCGCACGCAAACCTCCCCAACCGGCACCAATCACCATTCCAATTGCAGCCAATTCATCCTCTGATTGAACAATGGCGAAAGTGTCTTTTCCGGTCTGAGGATCTACCCGCAATTGTGGCAAATATTCATGCAGCGTTTCAGCCAGGCTGGTAGCCGGGGTGATCGGGTACCACGAAATGAATTGCACTCCCCCATAAATAGCCCCCAGGGCAGCCGCAGTATTACCATCCGTCATGATGTACCCTTCAGTACCATTCATTCTGGAAGTTATGTAACGATCCTGTTTTTCAAGGTTCGCTTCCGCCCAGTCGAAAGCAAGTTTTACCGTTTCAAAATTGCTCTCGACCGCTTTTTGGCTGCCTTTGAAATGATACTCAAGGGCACCTTTGATCTGGTCTATCTCGATCTTCAACAGACTGGCCAGCACGCCCACGTACACCATATTTGCCAGGTAATCTCTGAAAGCAGGTGTAACATTCGCTTCTTTCAAAATTTTTCGCACCGGCATTTTATATATGACAATGTCGTCACGTATTTCCGGGCAGGTGAGATCATCCGGAATCAGCATCACTCCCCCGGGAACAAGTGCGTTGATATCCTTAACAAGTGTAACCGGGTTCATCGCCACTACAATGTCATCATCTTTGACCCGGCCAAGGTATCCCTCTTTGCTCAATCGAAGAGTGAACCAGGTAGGCTGGCCTTGAATATTGGAAGGAAAAATGTTCTTTCCTGAAACAGGGATTCCCATGCGGAACAGTGACCGCATTAAAGTGATGTTCGCGGTTGCACTGCCCGAACCATTTACCGTGCTGAATGTAATGCAAAAATCATTTTCGATCATTGCCTCTTTTTGCATAAATCTTCGTCTCCAATTTGAGATGTGTTATTCAAAAACTGATCTGGGTACATTCTTTTCCCGCTGGTTGGTGAGATCCATGTGTTCTGTGAGTAAGGCTAAACCTAATGAATAATTCCGGCTGCGAATTTCCTCCACAATACGTTCATGATATTGCCAGACGCGGTCTATGTATGTAATATCGGGGTATATTTCCATTCCGCTCAGGTGATATACTTCCCAAAAAGCATCCAGAACTCCGATCAAGTATTGATTTTTCAAATTCCTGTAAATGGTTAAATGGAATTCGCGGTGCTCCTGTGCCGGCACCTTACCCGGATTCGCCCTGAAACCACTTTTTGCGCTTGTGATCAGATCAGTTAACCTGTTTATGTCGATTGGAGTCAGTGTCTGGGCAGCCTCAACGAAGTAAGCACTTTCGAGGTGTCTGCGCAGGTCTGCAAACTGATGGTAAGACAGGCTACCCGCCCTCACAGCATAGGTCAATCCGGGTTTGATCGCCGTGGAAAAGTTGTATGGGAGTTTTCTGATCCCCGCTTTTGGGCGCACTTCCACCAACCCCAGAGAGCGAGCCTCTTCGAGCTGCTCCCGAAGGGTTGCAACGCTAATTCCCAATAGTTTGCTCAACTCCAGCAAGGGTGGAATTCTTTGGATAGAATCTTCCGGCAATGAAGACAGGTAAAGAAGGAATTCAGAAAGGAGAGGTTTATTAGCGGTCATTTTGGCTATTTAATCAGATTATTCAGACCAACAGCATTATATCAAAAGGATTCTCATCACGCAACAGCGATATGAGTACCCTTTTTGGATTTAATAATTAGATTAATCTGATTATTTAACAGTCAATCGAATACGTCTGAATTTTTCAAAGAAAGCCATTTCCCCCGTTGCTGGAACCTTCTCAAGGCGAGATGAGTACCGTTCCTTCATCTCATTTGCAGTAAGGCTGATCTGTGATCGATGACGTAAAATTGCGTCAATCTTGATGTCCAGATACTTTGATAAATTAAAACTACAATTTGGTTGATGGGTCAGACTCAACCACACTTCTTCTACCTGGTGGGCAGGAATTTCACCCGTATCCTCTCTTAACTGGTATCCGGGGTTACCGCTTGCGGGGAAAACGGCATCAATAACAGCCTGGCCTGCAGCACGATGATCAGGATGATTGATGCGGTCAGGTGCCGGAAACAGGTTGGACGGATCACAGCTAACTACAATATCAGGTCTGACCTGTCGGATTTCTTTTATGATGGCGTTGCGCAACGCCAGATCGGCGACCAGTTCGCCATCCATGTAGTCCATCCAATGAATTTGGGACACTCCAAAAACAGCAGCTGCATCGACCTGTTCGCTGACCCGGATACTGCTGATTACTTGCGGATCTGATTCCGCTTCCTGGGTACCGCGTTGACCCTTCGTAAGCAGACAGTAGGAAACCTGATGCCCCAGCGCGCACCAATGTGCGATCATTGCACCACAAAAAAATTCCGGATCATCCGGATGAGCCAGGATGACCAGGATCTTTTTTTGACCGGTCCAGCCTTCGTTA
>CAYWVP010000047.1:0-11585 GCA_964461605.1 uncultured Anaerolinea sp. | reverse complement strand
GCGTCCTCTTCACCATGCACCAGGAAGATCTTTTTTGCACGGTCTTTTACTGCGTTTGCGTACTCGAGCAAAGCTTTTTGACCCGCGTGTGCGGATAAGCCGGTGATGATCTCCACGTCTGCACGCCGGTCGTAAAGTTGACCGTAAATCCGTAGTTGATCCACACCCTCCACCAGCCGCCGGCCCAGGGTATCGGGTGCCTGCCACCCCACGATCAATACCGAGTTGCGCGGGTTCTCGATGTTATTCTTGAGGTGGTGCAGGATGCGTCCGTTTTCTGCCATACCGGAGGCAGAGATGATCATCATTGGTCCCTTTTTATCATTGAGCGACTTGGATTCATCCACCGAGCTCACGTAGGTCAAGCCGGGGAAATCAAGCGCCTGGTGCCTGTGCTGGCGGATAAATTCATTGGTCTCTTTATCAAAATACTCGGGGTATTGGGTAAAGATGCGGGAGGCTTCCACGGCCAACGGGCTATCAACGTAGACAGGCACGGGAGATATCTCACCGGTTGTGATCATACGATTCATAAAATATACAATCTCCTGGGTGCGGCCAACGGCGAATGCCGGTATGATCACCTTGCCGCCCCGGTTAAAAGTTTTCTTTACCACCTGTTTGAAATTGTCGTACGCCTGTTCGACCGTGAAATGCTCCATGTCACCATACGTGCATTCCATAACCAGGTAATCGATGTCATTCGGGAGAACCGGGTCGGCGATGAGAGGCAGTTCTCCACGGCCGATATCCCCGGAAAACCACAGGCTTTTACGGTCACCATTCTCTACAACGTCCAGGCGAATGGCTGCCGACCCGAGGATGTGGCCTGCTTCGTAAAAAGTGACGGTAACACCGGAAACGGGGGAAAACGGCTGATTGTATTTGACCGGATAATAGCGTTCAATGGCATCAGCCGCATCCCGCTTGGTGTAAAGCGGTTCAATGGGCGGTTCACCGCGGCGGCTGCGTTTCTTGTTCACATACTCCGCGTCATATTCATGAATGTGGGCTGAGTCCATCAGCATGATCTCGCCCAGTGTGGCGGTTGGCGGCGTGGCGTAGATGGGGCCGGTGAATCCGGACTTCACCAGGTTGGGCAGGTTGCCGCTGTGATCGATGTGCGCGTGGGAGAGGATGACCGCATCGATTGATTTGGGATCATATGCAAAGTCCCGGTTGCGCTCGTAAGTGTCGCTTCGTTTCCCCTGGAACAGACCGCAATCCAGTAACAGTTTATGACCGTTTGCTTCGATCAGGTGCTGAGAGCCGGTAACCGTACGGGCGGCGCCATTAAAAAAGATTTTCATTCTTCTCCTTGTGGCTGAATGATCCCGAGAATCGTTTCACCGTATTGCTGGTAACGCCAGGGGATCATTTCCATTAGAATTTTCAATTCCGCCAGGCTGGCGGGATTTTTGGCAGCGATCTTTTCCATGCATTCACGCGGCAGGATGACGTCGGATTCCACCTTGAGTTTCTTGCCCTGTTCCTTGCGCCATTCATGAAGTGCATTTAAGCGAACCATCATGGAGGGGTCCGGGCGATGCCGCGGCTGCCTTGCGGGAGGTGGGGCGTTCTCGCCTGCTTCGATGGCTTTCAATAGACCATCCGCGTGCCTGTTGAAAAGCCTTTCACTCATACCGGGGACCAGCAGTAACTCCTCTTTTGTGAGCGGAGCACTTTGACTGATCTCAACTAGCAACTCGTTGGATAATACTTTGAAATGCGGCAGATCCACTTTTTGGGCATATAGATCACGATAGGCACAAAGCGCCTGCAGGATCGCCGCCTCTCGCGGGTTGATCCGGTTGCTGCCAGAGACCTTCCAGCACGATTTGCCGTTTGGTTCTATGGAGGGCTGACTTACCATGCTTACCAGGTTGAAATCTTCGCTGGCCAGTTCCCACAGGTCGTTTTCTACTAATTTGTTTTCCAACAACGTTTTGAGCGCAAAGAGGAAATGTGTATCCATCCGCGCGTAGTCCAGCATTGCCGGCGGGATGGGGCGTTTTGCCCAATCCGCACGCTGATAGCGCTTGTCGAGGATGATTGAGAAATATGTGGAAAGCAATGATCCCAAACCAACCTGGGGTTCTCCAAGTATGCGTGCAGCGATCATGGTGTCAAATATGTTGTGAAATTCGAACCCGTAATCGCGCTTGAGGCAGATCACATCGTATTCAGCAGCGTGAAAGATCTTTTGTTGGGCGCGGTTGGCAAAGATGGCAGCCAGTGGAGAAAGGTCAGTTATGGAGAGCGGGTCAATCAGGTAATCTGTGACGGGTGTGGAGATCTGAACCAGGCATACGTGCTCACGATAAGCAAAAAGACTGTTGGATTCAGTGTCGATGGCGAGAACGGGCTCGGTAGAAATACTGCCGGTCATCACTTGCAGGTCTTGTTGGGTGGCGACCCAGACCGGGGCAGCGGCTGGTAATGGTAGCATGGAGAAATTATACCCTGCTTTATCTGGCGTTCACGCCGCGTGCTTGATGACACAAGCGCGAGAAAATAGAAAAACCCGGCTAATTAGCCGGGTTTGGGGATGAAATCCAATTACACTTTTCGGACAGCTTGAGACTCTGTTGGTGAATACTCTGAGGATGAGGGCTGGTAGCGGTTGGCGGATGGCCTGGCCATGGTAGGCGTGGTTGAACGGTTGTTCATCATTCTGGCGGTGGAGACGACCGGTTGCGGGTGGTTGTATCCAGGCGAGGGGCGTGAATTTACCGGAATTCCAGTTGTTGCTGCCGGGCGTGTTGTCTTTGCCGTTGAGGGGCGGGTAGAGGACTTCTTCTCCAGGGATGAGGTGAGGGATCCGATGATGAGCACCCGGATCACCCACACCATGATGGCAACCATCACCGGCACGATCGTGGTGAGTTGCTGCGTGTTGAAAACTTCAGCGCTGCGCAGCGCGTGGTTGGAAACTGCGATGGAAACTCCCCACCAGGTCAGTGCGGCATTAAATGTGGCAGCGATCAGCCAGGCACCAAAGAGATACCAGGAATTCTTCTCCTCACGGCTGTTTCCCTTTTGCGTGACAAGGCGGGCGACACCGGCGAAATCGAGACCGCAAAAAGCCAGCGCCAGTAGAACTGACCAACGGATGCCGGCAAATTTTAGGTTGCCCAGCAGGTCGCGAAGCGCGTAGGCGGTGGTGCTGTAATTGACAGCCTCAAAAGCGATGAGCGCGAGAATAATGATCGCGCTGTAAATACCCGCTGAGCGGATCTTGACTTTCTTCATGTTTTGCAGCGGGTTGTTGATTGTCGTGCGGGTGGCGGTTAGATTCATGACTGTTCTCCTTGAGAAAAATGATCCGATTGGAACGAACAGTCATAGTATAGAACAATTATTCTATTAAGTCAATAGTTTTAGGAAATTCGTTCTAACTTAACGATTTTGTAAAATCCGGCAGCTTTAATGGTTCATTCAGGTGGATGATCAGCGGTTGGCCGTTCTGTGGTATATGCTCGCCTGCGCGCTCCAGGGGGATTCCCGTGGCGAGGCAATATAGCGACGCGGAAGCCATCCCATGCGTGGACATCAGCACCCTTTCACCGGGGTGGCGCGCGTGATATTCATTGGCAGCATCCACCATGCGGGCAACCACTTCCGCCAGGGATTCTGCCCCCTCAGCGCGCGGGTTGGTGACGTAAAACGGGTTCGGGCTGAAATCAGGTTGATGGATTTGCAGCACCTGTTCAAAGGGAAGACCTTCCCAAATTCCCTGGCGGATCTCGCGCAGGCGGGGATCGGGTACCACCGTCAATCCCTTTTTGCTGGCAATGATCGATGCTGTCTGCATCGCACGGGAAAGATCGCTGGAATAAATTGCCGCGAATGTCATATCAGCGAGTTGGTCCGCCAGCGTACGCGCCTGCGCCTTACCCGTTTCATTAAGCGGGATATCCAGCTGGCCTTGTACGATATTGTGCAGGTTTCCGTCAGTTTGTCCATGGCGGACGAGCCATATCTCTGTCATCATCTTTCCTTAGCGTAATTAGGGATCAATCCGTTGTTGTTTTTTCCGGAAAACTACAAAACTCACGAACCGGACAGGCGGGGCAATCAGGTTTTCGCGGATGGCAGACTTCACGTCCCAGGCGGATGAGGTTGAGGTGACCGTTGTAATAATCAGCCGGGTCGATCAAATCTTCCATCAGCATGTGTGTTTTTTCCACGTCCATTCCGCCGGGGCGCAGCCCCAATCGTCCGCTGACGCGGTAAATATGTGTATCCACGGGGAAGGCCGGGCGACCGAGCGCAAATTGCAGGACGATCGCGGCAGTTTTGCGTCCGACGCCTTTAAACCGCAGAAGCCAATTCCGGGCATCCTCAATTGGCAGGTCAGCCAGGAAGGACAGGTCAAGCGATCCGGTCTCTTCAAAAATCTGGTTCAAGACCGCCTTGATGCGCGGACCTTTTTGATTGGCCAATCCTGCTATCCGCACGGCATCGATGATCTCTTCATCCGGTGCATTCATCACATCCTGCCAGGAGGGAAGACGCTGCCTGAGGGATTGAAAAGCCCGGTCGCGGTTCACATCGTTCGTGTTTTGGGAGAGTATGGTGGAGACGAGTTCGTCGATGGCTGGCAAAGGCTCACGCCATACAGGTTCACCAAATGATTCATTGAGCCGTGTGAGAATGGCTTTGGCGAGCGTTCGATCAGATGCGGGGATCATTGAATATCGTGCGCCTAGAAGACAGAAGGCTGCTCCGGCAACGCTCCGGATGTGCGCCGTAGATACTGGGTCAATCCAAACCGCGCTCTTTGCAGGTTGTGGATCTCGCGGGCACCGGGAACCTGGCAATCCTTGAGGATGTGAAGGGCTGCTTTATGGACGTCTTCATTGCGCAGAGGATGGCTGGACAACTTCTCCACCTGTTTACTGATCTTTTCAAGCACCTTGATCTGTGTTTTGACTTCATTAATGGAGACCAGGCCTGCGCGTCCAGAAACGAACTGGTATTGCCGATACTCCGGCTTCAGCAGTAATTTCAGGGTTTCCTCCCATTGCAGCAGATCCGCATTGGCAATAAAAGGTACGGCTTCCGGTATTACAGCATCACCGAGGAAAATGATCTTCTCGGTTGGTATGGTGACCCATATCGCCGCTGGAGATGGACCGGGACGTGATTCGAGCAGCAGAGTGTGGTTCTCACAATGCATCTCCATGTGCTCGTTGAAAGTTATTTCCGGAGAACTCCAGCGAATGTTACCCAGGGCGTTATGCAGCTCCCACTCCGCGCCGGATTCAACCACCTGCGGTTTAATATTTACCGGTCGGTCTTTGAGAAGCTGGGTGAGCTTTTCATGGCCAACCACCGTACATTCGATCTGTCGTGCGCCAAGAGTGCGGTCATAATGATCATCCAGGCTGATCAGTAGACACTCAGTAACGCCACCCAGGTTCTGGATGGAGAGTCTCCACGTCCTGATATCATCCGGCCTGAACGGTGCATCGATCAGGATCGTTCCCATTGGCCAATTGATGATCCCCAGGGTGACGCCCGGAAAATCTCTTTCAATGAACACCTGCGGAGCAATTTCTTGCATGATTTACCCTCTTTACTCTTGGCTCAGTCGGACTTCGGCAATTTGAATACGAACCTAGATCCCACCGGCGTGTTGTTCTCAACCCAGATTGTACCACCGTGAGCCTGGACAGCGAGACGGCAAAACGCCAGGCCCAAACCCAGCCCTCTTGATCGTCCGTCAACCTCAAGGCGAACAAATTTATCAAAGATCTGCTCCCGATAGGTTTCCGGAATACCCGGACCCAGGTCTTCAACAAAGAAGAGGACTTGATCCTTGTTGGGCTTAACCCCGATGATCACACGGCTGTGCATTGGGGAGAACTTTACCGCATTTTCAAGCAGGTTGATCACCACGCGCCTGATCATGTCCTCGTCCACCTTGAGCGGCGGCACATCAGATGGGATCAGGGTTTCCAGCGTAATCTCCTTACTTTCGATGAGGGGGCTGCAGATCTCAATGGCTTCATTGATCATTTTTTCCAGTTTGACATTTGTATTACGCAGGATCTCCTGACCAGCCTCAAGACGCTTTATGTCGAGGAGGGAGCTGATCAGGCGCTGCATGTGGGCACTGGAACGCTGTGCGATTTGCAGCAGCTGCTTCATCTGCGGGTGCTGACCGGACGGCATTCCGTCTGTGATCAATTCCAGGCTGGAGACGATGTTCGCCAGTGGAGAGCGCAAGTCGTGGTAGATCATCGCCGTCATCGAGTCGCGCAACGATTCCAGTTTCTGGCGTTCACTGGTATCGTGAAAGATCCATAACACGTAATCCTGATCATAAGGTTTGTTCCATGAAACCCTGATCTCAACCGGCAATTGTTGTCCGTCCCTGGTACGCAGCCTGGATTCGTATTGTTTGACAGGAAAATCACGCTTGTCGTTGCGCAGGTTGGTCAGCGTCTTACCCGATCGATCTTCGAGGCGGGTTATGTTGAGTTTCAGCAGTTCACGCCGCGTGTAACCACAGATCTCACGCGCCTGGCGATTAAACTCGATAATGTCTCCCGCCAGGTTAGATACAAAAATCGGGTCGGCTACGCCTTCGAATAATCCGCGGTATAGATTCCGGTTCTGTTCCAGGTCCTTGTAAAGTTGCGCGTTGTATATGGCCATTCCGGCGATATCCGCGATAGCCTGAAGAAGTTGTAGATGAGTGGTAGTGAAGTAATTGATCTGCGCGTGAACCAGGGTGAGCATGCCAATGATGCGTTCCTTGTGGAGCACCGGTACGCATAGCGCAGATTTGGGATCACGGATTACTTTACCGTCGTAGGTCAGGTCAATCCAGCGGGGGTCCTGGTGTGTGTTCGGCAATAATGCGGGCTGCTGATTGCGCATCACCCAACCCGCCAGGCCGGTATGGATCAGATCGGTTATATATTGAGAATCGGTCACTCCCACTTCACCGTGATAAAGGACCACTGAATCAGTTACGTTACCCTGAGGATCAAGTACGATAAGGCTGGCTCTTTCAGCACCCAGGTTATGGGCTGAAAGGGTGAGCACGCGTGACAGGACATCGTGCAACTCCAGGCTTCCGGCCAGTTCACGGCTGATGTTGTATAAGATTTCCAGGTAAGCGTCATCTTCTGCGTTAGGCATTATTCCCCGCGAAGTATTTGAGACCTGATCCTGTGTTAAATAATACGATCTTTTCATCTGCTTTGATCTCCCCACTTTTAAGCAATTTTATCAGCGCTGCAAGGGTGGCTGCACCTTCCGGAGCGGCTAATATTCCTTCCAGGCGTGCCATTTTCCTTTGCGCGTTATTAATCTCGTCATCTGTTACACTGACCGCGGTTCCCTTGCTCTCATGCAGGCAGCGCAGCACCAGGCGGTCTGCAAAAACAGCCGGCACGCGCAAACCCGATGCGATTGTGGAGGCATTCTCCCACGGAGCGATGCGTTCTTCGTTGGCGTGAAAGGCGCGTACCACAGGCGCGCACCCCGCCGCTTGAACAGAGATCATGCGCGGGCGGCGTTCATCGATCCAGCCCAATGCCTGCATCTCGTCAAATGCCTTCCACATCCCCACCAGTCCGGTTCCACCACCGGTAGGGTACATGATCACATCAGGCAATGACCATCCCAATGCTTCCGCGATCTCGTACCCCATGATCTTCTTGCCTTCCACGCGGAAAGGTTCTTTGAAGGTTGACATATCGAACCAGCCGTTTTGCGCAGCATCAGCCGCGGCATGGCGCGCGGCGTCGCTGATGAGCCCCGGTACCAAATGGAGGTCAGCCCCGGACATACGTGTTTCGTACTGGATCGGATCGGGTGTATCCACAGGCATGTACACATGTGCCGTGCATCCGGCGCGTCCAGCGTAAAATGCCAGCGCGCTTCCGGCGTTTCCCGCGGTGGGGATGACAAATTCGGTCAGGCCTAACTCAACTGCTTTTGAAACCGCAGCAGCCAATCCGCGTGCTTTAAAAGAGCCGGTCGGGTTGATCGATTCATCTTTTACCAACAGGTCAGAGGTGCCGATCAACCGGTTGATATTCGGTAATCCCAGGAGCGGGGTATCGCCTTCTCCAAGTGAAACCTGATTGCGGGGTTCGTTCACTGGCAGCAATTCATGCCAGCGCCACATTCCACGTGGTCGTTTTTGAATATCCTCCCTGTTCAATTGCGCACGCAGCGCAACCAGGTTGTATCGGGTTAGCAAGGGAGAACGGCAATCGCTGCAGAAGGTTTGGGGTCGTAAAGGATCAAAGAGCCGGTGACACTCAGGACAGACAAGAGAGTAGCGTTCCGCGTTTTGATCAGGCATCTTATTGTGAGTATAGCATAAGCTTATGAGTGACCTGTTTGCTGCCGGACACTGTTGCACATCAGGCAGCCCGGATCGTTGCATAACAGGGCGTTGGAGTCCGCTTGCATCAGATCGTAAGCCAGGTGCAACATGGGACGCAGCGGGATCGCGGTCAGCAGGCCATCACCAATGCGGACCTGGCGGGTGATCTTCTCGACCAATGGAGCGAACTGGTTAAACCCGCGCGAACAACCGGGCATGTTGGGCAATTCAATAATCCGGTCAGGCGTAAGCGCCCATCGCATGAAAGTTTTCCGTCCGGCCATTTGCTCCGCGAGATGCAGGCTGAAGTTCCGGGTGTGATCTGAACCAGCCAGGAGCACCCAACCCTCGAGTTCCGCCAAAATACGCAATGGAGCCAGCGGATCTGAAATGGTTTGCGCGCGCAAAGCGGCATCCACGCCGATGCTCGTAAAGGAAAAAACCGGATGGTTTGAGCGCAAGGCTCCGGGTTCCCGGCGCAGCAACTCGGCCACCTCGCCCATTTCCAGGTCGGCGGGCATGCAGGGATCGAAGAATTCAGAATGAGTGTGAGGCGCTTCCCTGTGGTTATAAATAATCCCGTTGTCTTCAGGACCAGTGGACGGGATGATCATGGTGCGGTAGGTGAAGACAGGCATCATGATCGTGTCGATCCTGTGCATCAAAGCGTTCAGAAAGGTTTTTCCCACGCCGTCGATCTCTCCCAGTGAATTCAAATCTACATGCGCGATGACCGGTACATGTGATACCAGCCTGAGGGCGGTAAGGGAAGAAATCAGGTCTTTAAAGGAAAGGCTCATGCTCCCCCATTATGATGGGTGTGTCAATAATGATATTTTACACAATCTTCAAGGTAAGCAGTAAACCGGGGTCACCCCATTTTCATTGTTGTTGAGGAGTATTCCCAGGTAAGGGCTGGGGTCCAGCGTGTTGCCAATTTCCAGTTCGTTCAAAAATTTTCCTGTCCCGTCATCCTGAACGATGGAAAAGTGCAGGTGAACACCGGTTGGATTGCCGGGAGTGCCGGAATAATTCCCCTGGTATCCCAGTAAGGTACCGGATTCTACGAACACTTCCCGGCTGCCCGCGGGAAAATCAGCCGAGATGAGGGTTTCTCCGGAATCATACGCCATGTGAGTGTAATACAGCCAGATCTGCGTGCCTGGGTCTAATGGGTCTGATGGAACCCGGATGATCACGGAGGATTTCCAGCCCGGTTCACGAGAAAGGTAGCCGTCGAAAGCGGCGTAAACGGGTGTGTCACCCGGTTCACCGCCACCGAATACATCGATGCCCTGGTGGCGATGCCCCACGCGGAAAGAATCATCCCACAGGTAACCGATATAGCCGCTGGTGGGCATTAGAAAAGGAGCATCTCCGCAGCGTTGCATCGCTTTCGTCACCCATTCCTGATGGGCACTTGGGTTGCGCAGGAACAACAACAGGTTGCGTGTGCGCGAGGATCTACCCGATGGGCTGAACCAGAAGAAGTACACCACGACCAATCCGGTGACGACCAATCCTGATAGAAGGATGAGCCCCAGGCGTTTCATTGGTTTATTCGACAAGTACACCAAGCATGGACCAGGGTCCGGTCCAGGTGATTCTCACTGGTAATATCCTGCCGCGCAGCTCGGCATCGGTCTCGACGAAAACCAGTTTGTTGGTGGGAGTTCTTCCGCGCCAGCGTTTTTTCACTTTGTCCTCGAACAAAACATCAACCGTTTGGTCCTGGTAACTGGCGTGAATCTCACGCACAATCGTTTCCTGTAACTTTTCGATCGCCCTGAACCGGCGCCACTTCTCAGAAGCCGATACATCATCCGGCATGTTGCGCTCCGAAAGCGTGCCAATGCGTGGTGAATAGCGCGCGAGGTGAACCACATCCAGCTTCAACTCGGCCAGCAGGTCGTAAGTGTTCTGGAACTGGGCGTCGGTCTCACCGGGAAATCCCACAATAATATCGGTGGCGATGGAAACCCCGGGGATCCGCGTTCTGATCTTTTCCACCAGCCGGCGGTAATCATCAGTGGTGTATCCGCGTTTCATCGCCGCGAGCACGCTGTCATCACCAGCCTGGTTGGGGATCTCTATGTGCGGCATCACCTTGGGCAGTTCTACCACACAGTCCAGCAATTCGTCGGTCATCCAGTTGGGATGCGAAGTGAGGAAGCGCAGGCGTTCGACCCCGTCAATTCCGCTTAATTCCCGCAGAAGACCTGCCAGCGTCGGATAGCCGGGTTGGTCTTTTCCATAACGGTCGACGATCTGCCCCAGCAGGGTGATCTCCTTGATGCCCTGGGCAGCCAGCGACCGCGCTTCGCGATAGATCTCTTCGGGAGGGCGGCTCTTTTCAACCCCGCGCCGGTAGGGGATGATGCAGTAAGCGCAGGCGTGTGAACACCCGTAAACCACCGGGATCCAGCCTGACACCTGGTTGTCGAGATCTTTGTGCGGCAGCACCAGATCACCGTCCATGAGTGCAAATCGACGGGCAGTCTCGGCGTCTTCAGCAGAGCGCGCATCGCGCTCGAGCAGGTATTCCACCAGGGGGGTCGGGTCCGAAGGGGGTGAAAACACATCCACATAGGGGAACCTGGTACGCAATGGCTGGTTGTCCTTAACGCCTACCAGGCAGCCCATCAGGTTGATCACCACATCAGGACGGGCGCGTTTTACAGGTAAAAGTGAAGTGAGCCGGCCGTAGGCTTTATCTTCAGCTGACTGACGAACCACGCAGGTATTCAACACGATGACATCCGCGTCTTCGATGCGTGGAGAAAACTCGTATCCAAGATGCTCAAGAGCCGAAGAAACGCGCTCGGAATCTGCCACGTTCATCTGGCAACCTTCAGTCCAAACATGGTATTTCATGCGCGTGATTATAACAGCACAAGCAAAACCTGCCAAAAGGAGCGCAAAAAGCGAGAAACTTATTTCGTTTGGTAAAATTGAAAGATCGACTGACTTCAAGTTGGGATTAATTGAAGTCCGATCAAAAAGGGATAATTGGATATATCATGAATAAAAAAGCCGGCATCACCATAGTGGTCTTAATTGTTTCTGCCTGTTTACTGATGAGCATTGCGCTGATCGTGGGTGGAATTTTTCTCCTGCGCGGGCAGAAGAACTACACAGAACCGACACAGGTCGTCACTCAAATAGCCCCGACTGCAGTTCCAGAGTCAACCGATGTTGAGCCGCAACCTGCCGGTGAAGAGAACCTGCCGGC
>CAYWVP010000046.1:0-11639 GCA_964461605.1 uncultured Anaerolinea sp. | reverse complement strand
TGCGCTGAGGCTCTTGTCATAACATATCCGTAAGATTACAATGCCTGCGTAAATATAATATAGATTGGTAAAAAAACAAATGTCTGAAATTGATCAAAAATATCAGTTAGCGTTGGATTACCTGTATTCTTTTGTGGACTACAGCCTGACCAGGCAGTTACGTTATGCGCCTGAAAAGTTCAACCTGGATCGGATGCGGGCGTTGATGCGGCTGATGGGTGATCCACAGAATACTTACCCGATCATCCATGTCGCTGGCACCAAGGGCAAAGGCTCAACTGCTGCCATGATCGTTAGTATTTTACGCGAGGCAGGTTATCGCACCGGGTTTTACACCTCTCCCCACTTGCAGGATTTCACGGAACGCATCCAGGTGGATTTCCAGCCGATCACTCATGAAGCCCTTGTTCATGAGGTGGAAGAGATAAAACCTCTCCTGGCTCAAATTCCTGAGATCACGACCTTCGAGATCACCACGGCGATCGCTTTCAATGTTTTCAACAGGGAAAATGTAGATGTGGCGGTGATTGAGGTTGGGTTGGGCGGCAGACTGGATGCAACAAATGTGGTGGATCCACTGGTATCTGTGATCACTTCACTTTCGTTTGACCACATGAATGTGCTGGGCGATTCGATCTCACAAATTGCTGCAGAAAAAGGCGGCATCATAAAGCCCGGCAAGCCAGTTGTTTTGGCACCGCAGTGGAAGGAAGCCAGGGAGGTGATCGAAAACATCTGCCACGAGAGGCAATCTCCGCTTACGATCATCGGACGTGATTATTTTTACGGGGAGCACTCCCATTCTTTGGATGGACAGACCTTCTACCTGTGGACCAAAAACGAGCAGGAAATGATCAATGAATATATTGCCTCCAGCGGGCGAAGTGAATGGGAACCGGAGTATTATTCATCCCCACTGCTGGGATTTCATCAGGTGGAAAATGCCGCAACAGCTTTTGCAACGATCCAGATCCTGCGCGAATCCGGTTTCAACATTCAAAAACCAGCGATATTAGACGGATTTATGAACGTGAAATGGCCTGGAAGGTTCGAGATCTTAAGCCGGGAACCCTTCATTATCATTGATTCTGCCCACAACCAGGATTCCGCCTTACGCTTGCGGCTGGCTATGGATGATTATTTGAATGGAAGACCGATAATTCTCTTGTTTGGTTCTTCAGAGGACAAGGATGTGAGGGGGATGTTCTCACATTTGCTGCCGCGGGTTCGTGTGCTGATCGCAACCAAAAGCGAGCATCCTCGCGCGATGGAACCGGATATACTGGTAGAATTAGCCAGTCAATTCGGCAAACACGCAATCAACACCCAATCCATTGAACAGGGATTGGCCGAAGCGATTCGGCAGGCTGGAAAGGATGCTGTGGTTTTGGTCGCAGGGAGTATTTTTGTTGCCGCTGCAGTAAGAGAAATATTGAACTCAAACAATCAGTTCAACGACTAAGGATGCCATGAGAGACGATTGGAAAAAAAGACAGGATAACCCCGAAGAGTTTAACGCCTCGCTATATCAACGAACCGATGAACTTTACCAGGTCAGTGATGCCGAACCTGATGAGAATGGGGAGATTTACTGCCCGGTTCTGATCATGCGGGACATCGTTGTTTATCCACGGATGGTTTCACCCATATTTATTACTCCGGGACCTAACATGGATGCAATCAACCATGTACAGAAAACCGGCGGAACGATGATCGCGCTGATATTGAAGGACAGTGATATTGAAAAACCCGCCCCTGAAGACTTTTTGGAGATAGGGATTGAGATCGCAGTGGGTCGTCTGTTGAGCCTGCAGGATGGAAACGCTTCTGCTCTTGTGCAAGGCCGCAGGCGCATCCGGATTCGGGAAATTCTGAAAGAGGGTAATTTCATGTGGGCGCGTGGAGCAGTAGTCCACGAGAAGCTCACGGTAGACCGGCAGGCTGAAGCGCTGATGCGCACAGCACGCGACCTGTTTGAACGCTGTATTCAACTGGACCGCAGTCTACCGGATGAAGCACATCTATTTTCGGTAAATATCACAGAACCTGGTTGGCTGGCAGATATGGTCGCTACAGCAATCTCACTGCCTTTTGATGAGCGTATGAAGCTGGTCACCATAACTGAGCCAAAAGACAGGTTAAAGCGTGTGAACTGGCTGCTGGCGCAGGAGTTGGATGTACTTCAGCTGGAAGATGAGATACAGAATCGCGTCCAGAGTGAAGTTGACCGCTCGCAACGGGAATTTTATTTACGTGAACAACTGCGGGCGATCCAAACCGAGCTGGGTGAAGGCGATATTTGGTCGCGAGAGATCAATGAGCTGAAGGAAAAGATCACTGAGAAAAAGATCCCGGAGGAAGCCAGGAAACAGGCATTAAAAGAGATCGAACGATTAACACAAATGCCTTCCATGGCACCTGAAGTGGGGATCATCCGAACCTACCTGGATTGGATCCTGGACCTGCCCTGGGAAGAAAAAACAGAGGACAACCTGGATGTCAGGCATGCCGCGCGGGTACTGGAAAAAAATCATTATGGACTGGGAAAAGCGAAGGATCGTATCCTGGAATACATCGCGGTAAAAAGCCTCAAACCCAAAAAGGAAAGACAACCGATCATGTGTTTTGTTGGACCTCCGGGGACAGGAAAAACTTCGCTCGGTAATTCGATTGCCAATGCGTTAGGTCGCAAATTTGTGCGCCTTTCACTTGGTGGTGTCCGTGATGAAGCTGAAATACGCGGGCACAGGCGAACATACATTGGTGCTCTACCCGGGCGGATCATTCAAACCATGCGGCGTGCAGGCACAATTAATCCGCTCTTCATGCTGGACGAGATCGACAAATTAGGCGCGGATTTCCGCGGAGATCCATCATCCGCTCTGTTGGAAGTGCTTGACCCGGAACAGAATAATTCATTTTCAGATCATTACCTTGAGCTGGCGTACGATCTCTCCAAAGTGATGTTCATCACCACTGCCAATAGTCTCAATAGCATCCCGCCAGCCCTGCTGGACCGGATGGAGATTTTGGAGTTTCCCGGTTACATTGAAGAGGAAAAAGTGGAGATCGCGAAACGATTCCTCATTCCCCGCCAGATGGAAGAAAGCGGTTTTGAACCCGGTGAGATCGAGATCGCCGACGAAACCCTGAAGAAGGTGATCAGAGAATACACCTACGAAGCCGGCGTGAGAAACCTGGAACGCGAGATTGGCCGGTTGTGCCGTAAAGAGGCTCGCTTGAAATCGGAGAAAAAGAAAATTATCCCGGTTATTACCGTCAAGTCGGTTGAAAAATTCCTGGGACCGCCTCAATTTTTCATGACCGAAGCTGAAAGGAAAGACGAAGTGGGCGTGGCGACCGCCATCGCGTGGACCGAGAACGGCGGCGAGATCATGCCAGTGGAAGTGTTGATCATGGAAGGAAAAGGTAACTTGCAGATCACCGGTCAGATCGGTGATGTGATGCAGGAATCAGCCCAGGCTGCCCTTTCTTATTTGAAATCGAAATCAAGTTCGCTAAAGATCGACCCCGAAATTTTCGAACAAGTGGATGTTCATTTGCACATTCCTGAAGGCGCGATTCCAAAGGATGGTCCCAGCGCGGGAATTACCATGGCGACTGCTCTGTTTTCGGCGTTTACTGAACGGCGGGTTTACAAGGAAATCGGAATGACCGGCGAGATTACGCTTCGCGGAAATATTTTACCGGTGGGGGGTGTGCGTGAGAAGATCCTTGCAGCGCATCGCAGTGGATTAAAGACAATCCTGTTGCCGGAGAAGAATGAGAAAGACCTGGTGGAAGTACCCAAAAAGGTACGCGATGATCTGAACATCAGGTTTGTAAAACACATGGACGAAGTGATCAAGATCGCTTTGTATGGTGAACCTGAGAAAACCAATTTTTCTTTACATCGGGATAGTCGAAAGAAAAAACGATCAGCTAAAAAAGAAACATAAAAAGAAAGAGCGGTGAATCCAACGATTTCACCGCTCTTTTGTAAATTTGTGCAGCTTCAAGGTCTGTCCTGTGAAGCGTCTTCTGGTCTCGTGGCTTTGAGCGCCAGAATACCGTTCTTAACCTGGTTGGTTATCTGTAATAATTCCTCATCCAATGCAGAGAGAGTCTGTAATACATAATCGTCAGCATCTTTCTTGGTTTTTTCACTCTCGATCTGTGCCTGAGCCATGATGTCTTCAGCGCGGGTCTTTGCTGCAGAAGTGATCGGTTCGTCCTCAACGATTTTTTCAGCCTTTTCGCGGGCTAAAGCGATCGTCCGGCTCGCTTCTTCCTGTGCCTGGGCGAGAATGCGATCCCTTTGTGCCAACAGCTGCTGAGATTTCTTGATCTCTTCCGGAATGGTGACGCGCATCTGGTCGATCAAATCCAGCATGCGGTCCTCGTCTACGATCACGCTATGTGTAAACCAGATCGGTTTACTTTCGTTGAATAACTCTTCCAATCGATCTACAAGATGTAATATGTCCATACCCATTCTCCTACTAACTAATTATGATTATAGCGAAAAATGCAAATTATGTATACGCAATTCAACTATTAATCACGGAACGTTTGGGCAGGGATGACCTGTTGGTCGCTGCCTGGTGCAGAGAATTTCGCGTCGAGGGCTTTCTTCACGTGGTCTGGCACCATTGTGGTGACATTCCCGCCCAGTGAAGCGATTTCGCGGACAGTAGTAGAAGACAAAAATGTGTGTTCCTCGCTGGTGATCAATGCCATCACCTCGATATCCGGTTCAAGGCGGTGATTTGCCAATGCCATGCGGAATTCATACTCAAAATCTGAGAAAACACGCAAACCACGGATCATAACCTGGGCGCCAATCTTCCGGCAGTAGTGCACTGTAATACCACTGTATCCTGTGACAGTGATATTTGAATCATCTCGAAATGCCTGTCGAACCATGTCCAATCTTTCTTCAGGGCTAAAAAGAAAGTTTTTTAGGGGTTTGTCGTACACAGCAATAACAAGTTCATCCACTAATTTTGAAGCCCGTCTGGCAATGTCAACATGCCCATTGTGGATCGGGTCAAAAGAACCCGGGAAAACAGCTTTGATCATCTTACCCTCCTAACTGATATCTCCAGCTTCGGTATTCCATAATTCCGAAAGCTTGGCAGCAATTAATTGATGTTCGGGTTTTTCCAACAAGGGATCATCCCGTAGTATTTCCTGCGCGGATTTTCGGGCTTTTTCGATCAGGTGAATGTCTGAGAGACTCGCCATCCGGAGGTCTGCGTAGCCTGATTGGCGGTATCCGATGAAATCACCAGGACCCCGTTGTTCCAGGTCTTTTTCGGCCAAAACAAAGCCGTCTGTGGTTTCAGTCATCACTGCAAGGCGTTCGTTCTCAAGAGAATCCTCATTTTCCGGAATGAGCAGGCAGTAGGCACTATCTCCTCCACGTCCAACCCTGCCGCGAAGCTGATGCAGTTGCGCAAGTCCGAAACGGTTCGCGCCTTCGATCAGCATAACGGTCGCGTTTGGAACATCTACACCTACTTCGATCACAGTAGTTGACACAAGTATCTCGTGTTTACCTTCGCGAAAATCGCGCATGATGCGTTCTTTTTCATCGGGTGGCATCCGCCCGTGCAGAAGACCTAACTTGTAGTTTGCGAACACTTCTTTCTGTAAATAGGCATGCTCGTTTACGGCTGCTTTTTGATCCTCGTCATCACCTTTTTCGATCAGAGGATAGATTATGAATGCCTGGTGACCACTTTGAATCTCTTTGTTGATCAATTGGTAGGCTTTCTCGCGCGCGAAAGGATGAATGATGCGGGTATCCACGGGTTTTCTACCGGCTGGCATTTCATCAATGATCGAAATATCGAGGTCACCAAACAAGGTTAGTGCCAATGAGCGTGGAATGGGGGTAGCGCTCATGACCAGTAGATGAGGATTCTCTCCTTTTGATCGCAAAGCTGCCCGCTGAGCGATGCCGAAGCGGTGTTGTTCGTCGATGATGGCCAGTTGTAGATTCTTGAAAGATACCGGGTCCTCTATGAGCGCGTGGGTTCCGATCAAGAGCTTGATCGATCCATTCTGGCAACCCTGCGAGATGTCTTCACGCTCCTGGATTGAGGAATCACCGGTAAGCAGACGAATTTCTTCAGCCTGAAGTGGCAGGTTGCTGCTGCCGTCTCCAGCCAGGTTCTTTAGCAAGGATTGATAATGTTGTTCCGCAAGGATACTGGTTGGGGCCATTAAGGCCGCCTGGCCGCTATGTGAGTTGACAGTGGCACATGCAATGGCTGCAACGATCGTTTTGCCGGAGCCCACGTCTCCCTGGATCAACCGGTTCATAGGTCGTCCTGAAGCCAGGTCTGACCGGATCTCAGCGATCACTTTTATCTGTGCTCCAGTGAGTTCGAATGGAAGCGCTGTGGTAATAACCTGCACCTGATCGTCTGTGATCTCGTATTTGGCTGCCGGGATGGCTTGCCAGGATTGTTTTTGCTGTTGAACACCCAATTGGAGATAGAAAATTTCGTCAAATGCCAGCCTGTCCTGTGCTGACCGTAACAGATCGAAACTATCAGGGTAATGCACCTGGTGTAACGCTACGGGTAGATCGATCAATCCAACTGCGCGTTTTAGCTCATGGGGCAGGTGATCCTGGATACGTGTAACATAGAAGCGCAATGCTGAATTCACAGCAATACGTACATCTTTTTGCGATAAGCCAGCAGTCAACGGATAAACAGGCGTGATGCGGTTGGTATTCAAATGCGCAGCGTCCAGCGGTTCAAATGCCGGATCGTTCATTTGTTTTCGACCAAGGTACATGCTCACTTTACCGGATATGACCAGTTGCGTTCCCCTGCGAAAATGGTTTTCAAAACTCTGCACGTACTTCATTGACCGGAAAAAGACCAGCCGTAAAAACCCTGTACCATCACTGACCACCACTTCAACCCTGGCCTGGTTCCGCCGGTGAATCGGTGTGGTCAATAAGCTTTGTACTGTAGCGATGATGGTTAGTTCCTCATCATACTCGATGCGGTTAATTGTCTTGAGTGTGGAATAATCTACATACCTGCGGGGAAAATAGTACAAAAGATCTTCGATCTTGTGTACACCCAAAGACACATATAGATCCTTTTTTACATCACCTATGCCCTGAAGAATCGTGAGGGAGGATTGTAAGCCGGTTGCCTGTTTGGGCGATTGATTTGATTGCGGCGCCGGTTTTCTTTCTTCTTTTGGTTTTGTAACTTCGGTCGCTTTATTAGAATTTCCGGAAGGCGATGTTTCCGGGGCTGATTGAGCGTTAACCTGTCCAGGTTGATGATTTGGTTGTTTGATCGCCAGCATCACAGCGGTGAGCGCGGTTTCGCGGTTGGCAAGGTCCATTTGCGAATAGTTCGTGAACAGGTCTTCAATCTGACGCAACAGATTTTCAGGTATTTGTTCTGATCTCGCTTCTGTGATCCAGTTGGGATAGAACTTGTGTAAACCGCCGATGATGGCTTTGTCTGCATACTTGCTTTGCATTTCAAGCGCAAGTATCTTGTTTAGTTTTTCCAGTGATCTGAGCATGGCTATATTTTACAGCAAACCTCAATGTTTACTTAATCGTGTACGTGACAAGTAAATTGTCAGGAATCAAAGGATTCTGTGATCACAATACCCATTCCTTGCGGGCCGATGAGGGACGCGAGGAACGGATTGATCGTGTGTTCTGAATATTGAGTTTTAGGGAAAAATTCCTCAACATGCTGGCGGATGAGTTTGGATTCATTGTGTACCGGAGATGCAGGCTGAATAAAGGAGATATTTGAAATATCTTCAAATTCTTCAATAAATTCGATGAAATAATCAAAGCCACTGCGAATGTTCTTAACTTTCTCCACGGGGTTTAATTTCCCGTCTTCAAGCGTGAAAATGGGAAGAAATCCAAGCGCTTCACCGCTGACTGCTTGACCAAGATCGATAAATCCAGATTTGTTAAGATAAGAAAAGTTAGGAGTGCACAATAACGTGTATACATGGGGAATGGCTTCCCGCAATCTTTCTTCGATTACGGATCCACCCAAATTCTTTTCGATCAATTCTGCTGCCAGTTGAACAATCTGACCTTCACCGATGGCGATCGATTGAGTATCGAGCAGATGTAACTCGGCTTTACCGTGAATTTTCTTGACTATTTCTTCGAACAAGTCGTACGAGGGGTGTAAATTCTTTGAAACGAGGGCTATGAAGATGTCATCGTAAGATTGATAAAGGGACAATATCTGACTGGAAATATAATCTGTCGTGGGTAGCGCCAGGCGCATCGGATTGCTTGTATTTGTGTGTTTCGGAAAATCTCCAACACGCACATTCCTGATGTTGTCAAACTCATTTGAGAGATGTTCGATCTCTTCATCCAGAATTCTGACATATTTACATCCAGGAAAATTTGGCCGTGTAAATTGTGCGGCATTGTCGGTCAGGATTAAGTTGTGACCCATGGATTACTCTAAGGACATAATGATCTGGTAATGCGGTTGTCCACCGTTGTGTAATTCGATCTCATGATCCGGGAATTTTTCTGCGAGCTCATCAGCGATTGTTTTGGCTTCATCCTCGGTCAGCTCCGATCCATAAAACAGGGTGATCCTTTCGCGCAGATCGAGATCAGTTTTCTCGAGGAGATTAATACATGCCTCAACCACTGATTCACCCGTGGTGAGAAGTGTGCCATTCAGTAATCCAATGATCTTGCCCTTATCCACCTTGACGCCGTTTAATTCCACTGTCCGCGTGGAAGTTGTTATCTCCCCGCAGTCCGCCTCAGACAATGAATCCTTCATGTCATCGACAACTTCCTGGAAGTCGCCTTCAGGATTCCAACGTAAAATGGCTGATATTCCCTGGGCAACATTACGGGTGGGAATGACCTCAACCTGCTTGACGCTCAATACTTTGGCTGAGTTGGCTGCAAGGATAATATTCTTGTTATTTGGCAGGATGATCACTTTGTCAGTAGGGAGGTCTTCAAACGCTTTGAGGATCTCCTGAATGCTCGGATTCATCGTCTGTCCGCCGGCTACGATCGCCGTGGCACCCTGGCTGGCAAATATTTGTGATAAGCCGATACCCGGAGAGACTGCAACGATAGCGATAGTGCCCGGAACAAAATCATTGAATACGATTTCGCTCTTTTTCGCTTCAATGCGCTTCATCTGCTCAACCAGGTCTTCCTTGTAAATCTTGTAGATCTCACCCATTTGCTTGATCAGTGCTTCAGGCTCATCCTGTTTGGCTGTTTCAGTGTGGATGTGCATGCGGTACAGGCCATCACCTTCTCCGACCTGAATTGAGGTGCCAATTTTAGAGAGGTCTTCGTAAAATGCCTCGAGGTCGAGTGTATTGTAGGGGGCAAAGTCAACGACAACTTCCACATCCTGACCATCTTCAACACTGTCCATCGTTTCAGCGAATTTAATTGAAGATAAATCTCTTACGATCACGGCTGATTCTTCGAGAGATTGACCTTTGATGAACCGCAATATGCCTTCCAATAGGATATACAAACCTTTACCACCCGAATCAACCACACCTGCAGTCTTGAGAATGGGCAGTAATTCCGGCGTAAACTTGACAGATTCATCCGCGGCTTTTACCGCATCTTCCAGGATCGTGACCAGGTCAGTGGATCGTGTAATAGAATTTTCAACTGCAATTGATATATCTTTTATTACAGTTAAAATAGTTCCTTCAACCGGTCGAACAACTCCCTTGTAGGCTGTATTGCGGCTTTCAGATAGTGCCCGTGAGAAAAGCAGGGCATCCATTTCAGGGTGATTGTCAAGAACTCTGGAAAATCCGCGAAGGATCTGTGAAAGGATGACACCAGAGTTGCCTCTGGCGCCCATCAGCGCGCCCTGTGCGACGTTTTTGGCGATTCTTCCGATATTATCATCTTCCATACTGCTAATTTCGTTATAAGCCGCCTGCATGGTCAGCAGCATATTGGTGCCGGTATCACCGTCAGGGACGGGGAAAACGTTTAGCGAGTTCACCAGCTGTTGATTAGCCCTCAACCAGCGTAGAGCGGCTTCGATGAACAGTTTAAATTGTTTACCGTTAATACTTTGATTTGCATTTTCTTGACTGATGATAGTAGGCTTTTTTTCGTCCACAATTGTCCTGTTATTTGCCATTCGAATTATCCACTACTAGTCTGGATTGCTGATCCTTAGGCCGCGCACATGTACATTCACACTTTTCACTGTAAGGCCGGTCATGTTCTGGATCTGGTATTTGATCAATTCAGCCACATTGTCTGCCACTGATTTAATGCGGGTACCATATTCAATAACGATATAAAGGTCGATTATAACAGCCGAATCTTCAAAGCTAATGTCGACGCCCAGTACGGGGTCTTTGACTAATGTTTGGCTGATTCCTTCTGCCAGGTTCTTTATAGCAAGTCCGACAATGCCATAAGATTCCAGGGCGGACTGGCTGGCGATGGACGCAAGCGCTCGGTGAGAAATAAAGATGCTTCCTAATGGATTGTCAGATGGGTTCATATTCATATCCTTGTTTTATAACATTCTTTCTTGTAAAAAGATACGGTATGTGATAAAATCTGTCGCTGTGTTCAAGTAATAGAACTTTATTTTACTAAATAAATGCAGGGTTGTAATGAAAGGAAATAGTCATGGCGAAGTGTGAAATGTGCGGTAAAACGACAGCGTTTGGACATAATCGAAGTTTTTCGTTGCGGGCAACCAATCGAACCTTCAAACCGAACCTTCAGAAGGTGTCTGTACTCGAGAACGGAAAAAAAGTTTCAAAGACCCTTTGTGCCAAGTGCATTCGAACGATGGTGAAATCAGCCTGATCAGCAAAAATATACTTGATCAATTACGGCTTCGGCCGTAATTTTTTTTAAACCAGCGCCTGCCTGAGAACAGCGATTCCTGTACTGATCCCGGATGGATGATTGAAAATTGAAGAAGCACTGACGAATACATCAGCGCCAGCCGCCCGGGCTGAACCGATGTTACCGGCATTTATTCCTCCATCAACTTCCAGTCGAATGGGTCGCTCACTGTGCTTGATGAGATCAGACACCTCTTTGACTTTTCCGGTCATTTGAGGGATGAAAGACTGGCCTGAAAATCCCGGGTTGACTGTCATGACAAGGACCATATCAATAAAAGGTAATAACGGTTCGATCATCCTGCTGTGCGTTCCCGGATTCAGTGCCACACCAGCCTGGCAGCCGAGTTCTTTGATCAATTCTAATGTGCGATGGACGTTGGGATTATTTTCCGGGTGGATTGTGATGGTTGTCGCGCCTGCCTGCACAAAATCCCGTACCAGGCTTTCAGGTTTTTCCACCATCAAATGACAGTCGATCGGCAGAGATGTAGACTGCCGGCAGGCTTTTACAATTACCGCACCCATGGTCAGGTTGGGCACAAAATGACCATCCATCACATCAACATGGATCCAGTCAATTCCTGCCTGTTCACAGGTATGGATATCATCTGCCAGGTGGGCTAGATCAGCGGAGAGGATTGAGGCTGCGATCAAATTTTTCATTTTTTCACCGGATCGTGGTACTTAATTTAAACCAGATAAACAACCAGAATGGTATCAACCCGCCAACAAGC
>CAYWVP010000045.1:0-12032 GCA_964461605.1 uncultured Anaerolinea sp. | reverse complement strand
AAACCACGGCTCTCGGCATAATTCTGAATGGCAGCGGATACGTCACCGATGTGGTTACCGGCTATCATCTGTTTGATACCGGCGAAAAGTGCACCTTCCGTGGTTTCCACCAGTTTGTGTGCAGATTCTGATACCTCACCCACTTCTGCGGTAAACGCAGCGTCGCCTACGTATCCTTCGTAAACCGTTCCGCAATCCACTGAAACGATATCCCCTTCCTTGAGCTTGCGCTTTCCGGGTATCCCGTGCACCATCTCGTGGTTTACACTCACATTGGTGCTCGCGGGATAGGGATAAGGTCCGGGATATCCTTTGAAAGGACTGTAGCAGCCGTATTTCTTGAGCACTTCTTCGGCTGCAGCATTCAGATCACCAGTCGTCACCCCGGGTCGCACGATTTCACGCGCGGCAGCCAATGCTTCCGCATTGATCCTGCCAGCTTCACGCATTATTGCGATTTCCTGAGGGGTCTTGATGGTTATCTGACGATCCCAGGACATCGATTATGCCTCGTTAATGGCTTGTAAAAGAGCTGTAGTAACTTCATCAATGGACCTGGTGCCATCGACTTCAGCCAGTAGTCCGTTTTCCTTGTAAAAGGCGATCAACGGCGCGGTCTGATCCTGGTAAACCTTGATGCGATTCTTAACTGTCTCCGGTTTATCATCGTCGCGCTGGTAAAGCTCTGAGCCGTCCAGGTCGCAAACTCCAGCCTCAGCGGGAGGATTGAACTTCTCATGAAAAACATGCCCGTTAGACCTGCAGGTCCAGCGCCCGCTTAAGCGTTCGACAAGGATTTCAGCCGGAACAGAGATGAAGGGCACCAGGTTAACCCGACCGGAAAATTCTTTTAGCATTTCCGCCAGGGCTTCAGCCTGGGCGGGCGTGCGTGGAAAACCATCCAGCAGAGCACCATTGCGGCAATCAGGCCGGCTTAAACGATCCCGCACCATCGCAATGGTCACATCGTCAGGCACGAGTTCACCGCGCTTCATGAAAGTTTGCGCCAGTTTGCCTAACTCGGTTTCTTTTTTCAAGTTCTCTCGGAACAGATCACCGGAAGAGACATGCACCAGTTCATACTTTTCAGCAATGATCTGGGCTTGCGTGCCTTTGCCTGCGCCTGGAGGTCCAAGCAGAACGATGTATTTCGCCATATTAACCCTTGATGATGCTTTCGTCGTAACCGTGTACTTTCAACTCGGTTTCGATGATGGAGAATGTATCCCTCACCACACCAACCACGATCAGCAAGCCGGCCGCGGAGATGATGAAAGCACTCTGCCGGGTAATAGGCAGGATGGCGCTCAGAAGATACGGCAGCACTGCCACAAACCCGAGGAAAAACGCACCCGGGAAGGTGATGCGGCGCTGTACCTTGGTGAGATACTTCTGGGTGGGTCCACCGCGAACAACACCTGGGATCTGAGCTCCCTGTTTCTTCAATGTATCACCATAATTCTGCTGGGTGAACAAAACATCCGTGTAGAAGAAAGTAAATGCCACCACCAGGATGAAGAAGATCACCGGGTAGAACCAGCCGTTTCCGCCAAAGAGCGTATAAACCCCGTACCAGAAACCTGAAGTCTTGCCGGCGATGAAGTAACTGGCGATCAATGCCGGGAAGGACAGGAAGGTCTGTGCGAAGATGAGCGGGATCATACCGGCCATATTCACCATCAACGGCAGGTTACTGCGCACCGGCATGGACATGCGGTTGCCCACACGCCTTCCGGGGAAGAGCACAGGAACATTGCGTCGACCCTGTTGCACGTAAACGATCGCGAAGATCGTGATGGCAAGAAGTGCCAGGATGAGGATCAACACCCACCAGCCGTTCTCCTTGTCCGCCAGGATGGCGATAAGGTTCGTGGGGATGCTCGAGATAATGCCCGCAAAGATGATCAGCGACAGACCCTGGTTGGGAATTCCGAATTCAGAGATCAACTGACCCAGCCAGATGCCGAACATCGTACCGGCCACCATACTGAAGAGAAGTGTAATGGTGGGCAACAACGATACCCCGGTGAATCCAAACTTGAATGTAAGAATGTCACCGGTTGTCGCCATTGTATTGAAGATGTTCACCTGACCGATCGCGGATAGCAGTGCCATGGGGATGGTCAGCATGGTTGTCCAGCGTTCCATGATCTGGCGCCCTTCACGCGGATTATCTTTAATCCGGCGGTCAAGCGCAGGAATGATGGGGACGAGTAACTGGATGATGATTTGCGCGGTAATGTACGGATAAACACCCATCGCCAGGATGGAGAAATTGGAGATGGTTCCACCGGAAAGCAGATCAAGCAGGTTGAAAAGGGACGCACCTGCCCCTCCCATTTCAGAGATGGAGCGGATGACCTCCCGGTTGATCCCCGGGACGGGGATATTCGCCGCAAATCTGTAGATCACCAAAAGCAGGATGGTGATCAACAGTTTTTTACGGATATCTTCAGATGTCCATAAGTAACGCCAGGCTGATCGCTTCATTCATGACTCCTTAGAGTAGCGTTCAGGCGACAATTTCGACTTTGCCGCCAGCCGCCTCGATCTTTTCGCGGGCGGACTTGGTCACCCGGTGAACCTGCACAGTTAAGGCTACATTGACCTCTCCGCGGCCAAGGATGGCAACGGGGTTGGCTGATTTGTGCAACAACTTGGCATCGTTTAAGGTTTCCCGTGAGACGATGCTGCCGGCTTCAAACCCTTCCAACTGGTCCAGGTTGACCTCATTGTATTCCACCTGGTTGGGCGGAGTGAATCCTTCACCGCGCATGAATGGCAAGCGGCGATAGAACGGCAGGTTACCACCCTGTCGGTAAAGGTTTCCACCGCTACCGGCACGTGAACCCTGGCCTTTGGTACCGCGACCTGAGGTCTTACCCTGGCCGGCAGAGATGCCATGACCTTTGCGTTTTGGTGCCTTCTTGGCACCCGGATTAGGCATTAGATCGTGTAATTTCATTAGGCTTCCTGCTCTTCAACTTTTACAAGATGATTGACCTTCATCAACATGCCGCGGATCACGGGGGTGTCCGCCTGTTCTACAGTCTGCCTGATGCGATGCAGACCCAGCGCACGGATGGTGGCCTTGTGTTTTTCGGAATAACCGATAGCGCTTTTCACTAAGGTGATGCGCAGCTTCTTTTCGGCTTCTTTTTTCTTAGGCATTCTTCCTCCGCTCCCAATAGGGCATCAAATCCTTCACGGGTTTGCCACGGCGGGCGGCTTCGGTCTCAGGCGATTTCAGAAGTGAAAGCGCTTCAAAAGTTGCCTTTACGACATTCAGTACATTTGAGCTACCAAGTGACTTGGTAAGAATGTCACGTACACCAGCGACTTCCAGAACAGCACGCACACCACCCGCAGCGATAACACCGGTACCGGCTGACGCAGGCTTCAGTAAAACAACCGCGCCGGCGGTCTTACCGGTCACTTCATGAGGAATCGTCGTTCCAGTGAGGGTGATCTGGCGAATGTTCTTGTGCGCACGTTCGGTTGCTTTGCGCATCGCATCAGGTACGGCATTGGCTTTACCGATTCCGATACCGATCTTTCCGTGATTGTCACCAACCACGATCGTCACACGGAACTGGAATCTACGTCCGCCTTTGACAACCTTCGCAACACGGGCAATTTCGATCACTCGCTCTTCGTATTGTGCTTCCAAGGGTTGATATTCCATCATATCCATAAAATTGGCCCTCTATCTCTTTTTACCTAAAATTCAAGCCCGGCTTCGCGAGCCGCATCAGCCAGCGCTTTTACACGCCCGCTGTATCTGAAACCACCGCGATCAAATACAACCTTGGTGATGCCTTTTTCTTTGGCGCGGTTGGCAACCAGTTCACCAACGAGACGGGCTTGTTCCGCCTTTTTGAGACCGGTGATTTTTTCCCGCAGCTCATGATCAATGCTTGATGCCGAAACGAGAGTAACCGCTGCATCATCATCGATCACCTGGGCGTAAATTTCAGCCAGGCTTCTAAAAACACTCAGGCGGGGTCGCGCTTCAGTACCGCTGATAAATTTACGTACGCGGCGGTGCCTGTGAATTCTTGCTTCAGTTCGATTATTCTTTGCCATAATCCCTCACCTGCCTTACCCTTTCGCCTTGCCGGCTTTTCCGGCTTTGCGGCGGATCTTCTGACCTTTATAACGGATCCCTTTGCCCAGGTAGGGCTCAGGCGGTCTGATCTTGATAATATCGCTGGCCAGCTGACCGATAACTTCTTTGTCATAACCATTGATCTTGACCAGACGGATTTTCCCGTCCACTTCAAAGCTAACGCCTTCCGGCGGGTCAATAACGAACGGATGTGAATAACCGACGTATAACACAAGTTTCTGGCCATCCATTTCAGTTCGATATCCCACGCCATCCACCTCAAGCTCTGTAGTGAATCCGGTGGATACGCCTGTCACCATGTTCGAAAGAACCGCGCGGGTTGTGCCGTGCAGGGCACGAACAGGGGCCAGATCTGAGTTACGCTTCACCATCAATAAACCATCTTCTTTGGTGATGGTAATGTCCGGGGAGAATTCGCGTTTCATCTCGCCCTTGGGACCTTTTACTTTTACTTCCGATCCGTTGATTTCGACTTGCACGGATTCCGGGAGTTTGATTGGTAATTTACCTATACGTGACACGATTACTATCCTCCTTCATCCCTAGGGGCTACCAGACCTTGCACAGAACTTCGCCGCCGATTCCAAGCTGGCGGGCTTTCTGCCCGGTCATTACTCCCTTAGGGGTGGACAGGATCGCGATTCCCATCCCTGCCAGAACCCAGGGGATATCTTGTTTTTGGGTGTACACACGACGGCCGGGGCGGCTAATTCTTTCCAGACCAGTGATCACGGCAGAGCGCTCGCGGCGTTCGCCTACATACTTGATCTTCACACGCAAAGCCTTCATTCCCGCCTTGTCGCCTTCAACCACTTCATATCCTTCAATGAAACCTTCCTCCTTCAAGATCCGCGCAATTTCCGCTTTGATCGTGGAGTGAGGCATGGCAACCACGGACTGGCTGCTCATGACGCCATTCCGGATACGGGTCAACATATCAGCAATTGGATCATTAACACTCATGTTTCTTCCTCCGAATTGGCATTACCAGGATGACTTGGTCACGCCGGGGATCTCGCCTTCAAGGGCAAGTTCTCTAAAGCAAATGCGGCATAAGCCGAATCGTCGCAGGTATCCACGCGGGCGTCCGCAGCGCTTGCAGCGGTTACGCACCTGGTTGGGATATTTCCTTCTTAACTCACGATATTCCATGCATTTCTTTGCCATACTAGTCCTTCCTGAAAGGCATGCCAAGCATTTGCAGCAGAGCTGCGGCTTGTTCATCCGATGGGGCCGTGGTTACGATGGTGATTTCCATACCACGGACTTTATCCACTTTGTCATACTCGATCTCCGGGAAGATGATCTGTTCCCGTAAACCCAATGTGTAGTTGCCCCTGCCATCGAACGCCTCGGCGGATACACCGCGGAAATCGCGTACACGAGGAAGGACAATATTCATCAACCGGTCAAGGAATGCCCACATCTTGTCGCCGCGTAGAGTTACTGCGGTGCCAATCGCGCGCCCCTCGCGGAGTTTGAAATTGGCAATGCTTTTGCGCGCCTTGGTGATAACCGGTTTTTGACCGGTGATCGCGCCCAGGTCCTGCACAGCAGCATCCAACGCTTTGGGGTTATCCATTGCTTCACCCAAACCGATGTTGAGGACAACCTTCTTAATCCTGGGCACTTGCATTACATTCGTCAGACCCAGTGATTTCATCAGCGCCGGTGAGACTTCTTTGGTATAACGTTCTTTCAATACATTCATTCGCTCACACTCCAATACGGCTTAATCATCGATCATTGCGCCGCATTTTTTACACTGGCGCTTCGTTTTGTCATCTTCGCGGATCAGGGCAACCCGTGTAGCCTTGTTGCACTTCTTGCAGACCAGCGCTACATTGGCTAAACTGAACGGGGCTTCGAAGCGGATGATCCCGGGATTGACCGTGCGGCCTTGTGATTGAACCTGCCGCTGGTGCTTGGTGCGGGTATTGATACCCTGCACGACAATTCTGTTTTCATCCGGCAGAACCTTGATCACTTCACCGCGGTTGCCTTTGTCCTTTGACAATCCACGGACGACCTCTACCTGATCGCCTTTACGAATTTTTACCTTCATCTCTTCTCTCCTCTCCTTCTACCTATAGAACTTCAGGCGCCAGAGAGACGATCTTCATGAAGCCGCGTTCGCGCAATTCACGCGCAACCGGTCCAAAGATGCGTGTACCCTTCGGATTCTGACCATCGGTATCCAGGATCACTGCTGCATTGTCATCAAATCGGATGGACGAGCCATCTTCACGGCGCCATTCTTTTGAGGTTCGAACAATCACAGCCTTGACAATGTCGCTCTTTTTTACGGAGCCCTGCGGGGCAGCCGATTTTACGGTTGCGACCACAATATCACCCACACCGCCGTACTTGCGCCTTGACCCTCCAACAACCTGGATGACAAGAATTTCGCGTGCGCCGGTGTTATCAGCGACTTTTAAGCGACTCTCTTGTTGGATCATTCAGTCGCCTCCTCAGCCACATCAAGCCTCTTGCCTTCGTGCTTGAGAATGGACTGCACTATCCAGGTCTTTTCCTTGGAGATTGGGGCGGTTTCAACAACGAGTACCTGGTCACCGATCGCACAACCCAGTTCATCATGGGCTTTTAACTTCTGCCGGGCGTGAACCACCTTGTGATAGAGCGGGTGCCTGTAGGTTCTTGCAACTTCCACTACAACCGTTTTGGTCATGCGGTTGCTGGTAACGATGCCTGTTAATCGACGTCGTTCATTCATTTTCCACCTTCCAGTTTCTTGCCTAACTCGCGTTCACGTAATATGGTCTCGTACAGAGCGATCTGACGACGGGTCGCTTTCAACCGGCTGGTGTCAACCAATTGACCGGTAACGATCTGGAAGCGGAAGTTCATCAACTCGTTGCGTGTATCGGCGAGTTTGGTCTTGAGTTCTTCTGTGGACAGTAAACGAATCTCTGCGGTTTTCATAAGCTCTCTCCTGCACCCTGGCTGCGAACCAGGATCTTGGTCTTGATGGGGAACTTGTAAGCCGCTTGCTGCAAAGCTTCAACTGATTCTTCGTGATCAAGTCCACTGATTTCAAACATGATTCTGCCCGGCTTCACAACCGCGACATAATACTCCACGTTGCCTTTACCTTTACCCATACGGGTTTCGGGCGGGCGGTGGGTATATGGCTTGTCAGGGAAGATCCGGATCCATACTTTTCCGTGACGTTTCATCCGATGCACGATGGCACGGCGGGCGGCTTCGATCTGTCGGGCGGTGATCCAACCCGGCTCGATGGCCTGGAGGGCATATTCACCTGAGATCATTTCAGCGCCGCGCAACGCCTTGCCGGTCATACGACCGCGCATCACTTTTCGCCACTTTACACGTTTTGGCATCAACATAACGCTACCTCTTTCAAGTTACCCGGGTTGTTACCCGCGGTAGTATTTACTCACTAACGTACACACCTTCGGTGGCTTCGGCTTTCTCTTCAATAACAGAGACAGCGTCACCTTTGTAGACCCAAACCTTTACGCCGATGCGGCCATAGGTGGTCAGAGCTTCAGCCCGGGCAAAATCGATGTTCGCACGCAGCGTCTGCAACGGCACTCGACCATCACGCAACCAGACAATTCGCGCCATTTCAGCACCGCTCAAACGACCTGAAACCGATACCTTGATCCCCTCAGCTCCCTGGCGCATTGCCTGCTGCAGCGCACGCTTCATGGCACGCCGATAGCTGACACGCCGCTCGATCTGACCGGCAATGTTCTTTGCCACCAGATAGGCGTCGCAATCCGGTGCTTTGATCTCTTTGATCTCCAGATCGATCTTTTTTCCGGTTAATGCTTCGAGATCAGTGCGGATCTTTTTTACAGAATCGCCCTTACGCCCGATCAAAATACCTGGTTTGGCGGTATTTACAACAACCTTCACTTTTCCGGGGAATCTTTCGATTTCCACCATCGAAATGCCGGCTTTCTCGCCTTCCTTCCGGATCATCTTGCGGATGATAAGATCCTGGTGCAACTGGTCGCGGTATTCCGATCCTTCAGCGAACCAGCGCCCTTCCCAAGGCTGATTGATTCCAAGACGAAAACCAATTGGATGTACTTTTCGACCCATAATTTCTCCTGGTGTCCTTTTCGTGCAGGTGACGGTACTACCCGATCACCCTGCTAATCTTTACTCTTTTTCTCGCAGCACAACCGTGACGTGAGAGGAGCGTCTCAACAACGGTTTGAACCGACCGCGGGCACCAAATCTGCGCCACTTACGGAGCGGTGCATCGTCAGCAGTGATCTTGTAAACCACCAGATCATTACGGTTCACACCAAAGTTCTCTTCGGCATTGGCAACCGCTGAAGCCAGCAGTTTGCCTACGTGCCTGGCAGCAACCTTGTTGGTGAACTTCAAAGTGGTCATGGCTTCAACAGCCGGTTTGCCGCGGATAAGATCAATGACCAGGCGAGTCTTTTGCGCAGAAACGCCGCAATTCTTTAACTCAGCGCGAATATCAGTAGCCATGATTATCTCGCTCCAGTGGATTTGTCAGACATGTGACCACGGAAGTGTCGCGTCGGGGCGAACTCACCCAAACGATGGCCCACCATGTTCTCGGTGATGTAGATGGGCACATGCCGGCGACCATCATGCACGGCGATGGTATGTCCCACCATCTGCGGGAAGATCGTGCTCGCCCTGCTCCAGGTACGAACCACCTTCTTCTCACTGCGGGTGTTCATGGCTTCGATTTTCTTTAACAGTTTCGGGTCAATGAACGGCCCTTTTTTAAGCGATCTAGACATATTTTTGTCCCTTCTCCTCGGTTAGAGCTTTCAACGGTTCTACCGATTGCCGGATTTACGGCGGCGAACAATATACTTATCAGTCTGTTTATTGCGACGGGTGCGATACCCACGGGTCGGTTTGCCCCAAGGACTCTTAGGACCGGGCATACCCACCGGTTGACGCCCTTCACCACCACCATGCGGATGGTCACGGGGGCTCATCGCGGTGCCGCGCACAGTAGGCTTGATACCCATCAGGCGTTTTCGGCCGGCTTTACCAAGTTTGATGTTGCCGTGGTCCACGTTGCCAACCTGGCCAATTGTCGCATAGCATTTTTGCGGCACAAGCCGAACTTCACCGGATGGCAGGCGGATCTGGGCATAATCACCCTCTTTTGCGATCAACTGGGCGGATGTGCCTGCCGAACGAACCAGCTGTGCGCCTTTACCCTCACGTAATTCAATGTTGTGGACGAGGGTACCGACCGGGATGTTAGAAATTGGCAGACTGTTTCCAGGGCGAATTTCTGCATTGGGTCCGGCGATAATCGAGTCATCCACCTTCAATCCCACAGGTGCAATGATGTAGCGTTTCTCGCCGTCAGCGTAGTTCAGTAAGGCCAATCGTGCAGTGCGGTTCGGATCATATTCGATCGCTGCGACGCGAGCCGGAATGTTCAGCTTATCGCGTTTGAAATCGATAATACGAATGTACTGGCGGACGCCGCCTCCCTGGTGACGAACTGTAATTCGACCCTGGTTGTTGCGTCCAGCCCTGGCTTTGCGAATGACGAGAAGGGAGCGTTCAGGAGTATCTTTGGTGATCTCCTCAAAGCTGTACCCGGTCATCCCGCGTCGGCTGGGTGTTGTTGGTTTATAGATCTTGATAGCCATTATTCAACCCCTTCAAAGATAGGGATCCGGTCTTCAGGTAATAGCGTGACGACCGCTTTCTTATATTGCGGGTTGCTGATCATCAGTTTACGGTTGCGGCGCATGGAGCGCTTGGCCGGCACATTGATGATATTGACCCTTACAACGGTGACGTTAAACAATTTTTCGACCGCATCCTTCACCAGCGTCCGGTTGGCATCCACTGACACCTCAAAGACATACTGATGTAACTTGGTGACCATATAGTTGGTTTTTTCGGTCACGATAGGGCGGCGGAGGACTTCATAAATAGTACTCATCTCATTCTCCTACCTAACCCAGGTTTGCCTTGATCAATTCAAGCGCATCAATGGGCATGATCACTTTATCAAAGACCATCAGATCACGGATATTGAGGTAATTGGCGTTCAGTACCTTCGCATCCGGGATATTATTGGTTGATCGCGTAATGCCTTCGTATGATTCCAGTGCAGGAATCAAAACCAGCGCGCTCGCATTACCCACCAAAGTATTCAAGGCAGCAGCCATGAGGCGGGTCTTGGGCTCATTGAGTTTCAGCTCATCAATAACAACGATCATTGATTCAGCAGCTTTTACAGAAAGTGCTGAACGCAAAGCAGCCTGACGCATCTTCTTGGGCATTGCCTGATTATATGAACGCATGTGCGGTGTGTGGATCTTGCCGCCGCCTTTCCACTGGGCAGAACGCGTAGATCCCTGTCGCGCGCGACCGGTTCCTTTTTGCCGCCACGGTTTGCGTCCACCACCCGAAACGTCGCTTTTTACCTTCGTTTCATGGGTTCCCAGACGGGCGTTTGCCATCTGCATGACCAGAGCCTGATGCATCAAATCAACACTGATAGGGGCTTCAAAGATGGCCGGTGGTAATTCCACCGCACTTACCTTCTTGCCTTCCATGTTTAAAACTTCTACTTCCATTGTCATTAGCTCCCTTTGTCCAGGTAAACGGTTCAAAAGATCACCGGTCTAGACTTTCCGTGATTCTTTTATTACAACGAGGCCACCGCGCGCACCGGGCACAGAGCCGTTGACACCGATAACGTTGCGTTCGGCATCTACCAGGACAACTTTAAGGTTCTGCGCGGTCACAGCATCACTGCCCATGTGACCAGGTCCGCGCGCTCCTTTGAATACACGGCCAGGTGTGGTGGTGGAAGAACGGGAACCCGGGGCACGCAAACGGTCTGACTGACCGTGTGTTTTCGGTCCGCCCCTGAAATGATACCGCTTCACTCCACCAGCAAAACCCTTCCCCTTACTGACACCGGAGACATCCACCTTCTCACCAACTGCAAACAGGCTGACATCAATCTTGTCGCCTTCTGTCACCTGGATCTCTTTGGCGCGGAATTCGCGCAAATACTTGAGCGGAGGTAGATTGTTGCGTTTGAGATGGCCTAATTCACCACCAGCCAAACGTTTGGGTTTGACTTCTTCGTAACCCAACTGAACCGCTGAATAACCTTCGGTTTCCATGGTCCTTATCTGGGTAACGAAGCACGGCCCAGCTTCGATAAGCGTGACTGGGTGCGCCGCGCCGTTTTCATCGAAAATCTGGGTCATGCCGATTTTCTTTCCGATCAGCCCTTTAAACATTTCAGTTGTTCTCCTTCAATATTTTGTGTAGAGACTGTCAGCCTGGGCTTGGCTGCATCATCCCTGAACAATCCAGTTAACGACTTGCTGCGGCACTATCGGTTTTTGTCTGGTGCGCTCACAAGATCGCTCTTGAACTGCCTGTTTGGGCTATTCGCCCAAAACCTGTACATTATACCGCAGTTGACGGTATTTGTCAGGGTATTTCTAAATTTTAAGGTGATCTACCGACAAATAAATTACGAATTCGCGGTAAGGATCCTAGATCTTGATCTCGATATCCACGCCAGCTGGCATGTTCAAGCGCATCAACATGTCGATCGTTTTTGCATCAGGGTCAAGTACATCGATCAAGCGATTGTGCGTACGGACTTCAAAATGCTCGTGTGAGTCCTTGTCGATGAACGATGAACGGCGAACCGTAAAACGTTCAATACGGGTTGGTAGAGGAACTGGTCCTACTACCTGCGCGCCGCTTCTCTCTGCCGTTTCTACGATCCTCTTGGCAGACTGGTCCAATACGCGGTGATCATATGCCTTCAAACGAATTCGTATTTTCTGTTTAGCCATAATATTCTACCTATGCAATAATCTGAGTGATCACACCGGCGCCAACCGTCAGACCACCTTCTCGA
>CAYWVP010000044.1:9092-12111 GCA_964461605.1 uncultured Anaerolinea sp. | reverse complement strand
ATGCAGAAACAGGAACCCCACACCCCGATGGTGCACAACCTTGGTGCGGCACCCTTCTCCGGAAATCCATTCCTGCGGGTGAATATTGAAGGCAAGCGCTACGAGAATGAAGATGTTCCCATTCCGTTAATGGCGAACTCCGCCCAGCTGCAGCCGGGCCACAAGACCTGGACCATCTATGATTCCACCTACGAAGAGGACCTGCCAAAGATGGGCACAAGTTTTTCCCGCACGAACATGGTGAGCGACTTCACCAAAATGGGAATTGATGGCGCACTTGAAAGCGGTTCTCTGATCAAAGCAGACACGCTTGATGAATTAGCCACCAAGATGGGTGTACCTGCGGACACCCTCAAGGCAACAATTGAGCGTTACAACGAACTGGCAGGAAAGGGTATGGATGAAGATTACGGTAAGGCTGGTGAAATGATGACCGGAATCGACACTGCCCCCTTCTATGCGGCTTATAATTCCCTCGCATTGTTGGTGGTCTTGGGTGGACTGGATGTGAACAGCCAGTTCCAGGTGCTCGATCCAGATCACAAGGTCATCCCCGGGTTGTTCGCAGCCGGTAATACAGCCGGTAATTTCTTCGCCAACGACTATCCGGTGATCGTGCCTGGCTTAAGCCACAGCCGCGCCTGGACAACCGGCAGACTGGCAGCGCTCGAAGCCCTTAAGTAAGTGACAATTGCTAATAACGAAAAACAGGACTGTGGTTTTCACAGTCCTGTTTTGTAATTCATGAGGGTGATTTCTTCCCGTTTACTTTTCTGTTTCTATTGGTTCGCTTTTTGCTATATCTTCATTGGGTGCAGGAGTATCAGCTTGAGGGATCAGCACATCGCTTTTCTGAGTTGGAACCGGCAGTGTAACTTCTATCACAGGTTCTGCTTTCAACTCCCTGTCTACTTCCTTTAAAGGTTCATCCACTTCCTTAATGAAGTCCGACATCGTGCTCGCAACAGAACTATGCATGTTCTTAGTTTCTTTGTCCAGGTCTTTTAGGGTGGCATCCAGGTCGGCCTCTTTTGCCAATATCCTGGGGATCTCGGTCAGTTCGCGTTTGGTCGCCCAGATCTCCTGCCAGTAAGGAGATTTGGTGACCTTGCGGATGAAGGCACCGATCTCCCTGGCCGTTTTTACCATGTTGCCCGGCCCCAGGATGATCAGCGCCAGGATCACGATGAGGATGATCTCGGAAATGCCGAGGTTAAATATTTTCATTTACCATTTGCCTAAGAAATGACGGATTGCTCTCATTAAATTGCGGAGAGCAGGTGTTGCTTACGCCTGCGGGGTGGTGTCGTCTTTATTTTCGTCTTTTTCGTCGCCCTTTAATCCCTTGCGGAAGGAACGGATCGCTCCGCCAACTTCGCCGCCGATCTTGCCGATCTTGCCGACTCCGAAGAGAAGGACAACGATCACAAGGATGATGATGAGTTCGGGCACACCTAATTTGAATGGCATAATCTACTCCTTATACGAACTAATGTTATTTTACTACGTAAAAAGCATGCTCTGCAGCGGTCGTCAGCTGGCAGAGATGTCAGCCTCGTTTGCTTCCTGGGCTTTTTTGCGGCGTTTGCCGGCAATGCTGGCGAACAGGATACTAATTATGTAAAGAACCGTGAGCGGAAGCATCATCAATGCCATGTTCACCGGGTCTGGTGTTGGGGTGATCATCGCGGAGGCTATTGCAATAATGATCAGGGCAATGCGCCATTGTTTTACCAGTTGCCTGGCGGTTACAATACCCAACCTGGCGAGCAGGAAAACGATGAGCGGTAACTCAAACGCCACACCGACCCAGAACAGCAGATTCAAAATAAAACTGAAGTAGTTGGCCGGACGCGGCGCAGTGGTAATTCCCATGAACTCCAGCAGGAATGGCAGGGCGGTGGGGAGCAGGAAGAAATAGGCGAACAAGACACCGCCAATGAAGAATAGTGTGGCCATGGGGATCATCACCCAGATCCATACCCGTTCGTTAGGGTTCAACCCCGGCAGGATAAAGGCGAGTATTTCATAAACGATGACCGGAAGCGCAACGATGACACCAGTCAGCAGTGAGATCTTCATAAACACAGAGACATTCTCCGTAACATCGATCGATTCGAGGACGGAGAGCCCGCCAATTGGCCTGGCAAGGATTTCAGCGATCTGCTGGCTGAACGCGAAACTGGCGATAGTCGTCACCAACAGCGCCACCACGGAGATCAGCAGTCGTTTCCGCAGCTCCTTGACGTGTCCGAGGACACTCATTTCTTCGGGGATATCTTCTTTTTTCGCCATTTATGAATACCGTTTTCCGTGAGATGCTATTGTAACAGTGCAGCAGGCAGGTAACAAGGACAAAGCACAGATTTTTATCGGATAAAGGTTATTTCATTAATGCAGGATTCTCTTGTAAGTGCTGAGATCTGCTGCAGAAAAACAGCAAAAAATGACCTCGTGCAAGGATGATGGAGTTTTAACGAATTGCCATACCGTGGTCACGGCAATCCTGGCTGCCATTTCGAAAGGGTAACCGTAAGCGCCGGTGCTGATGGATGGAAAAGCCAGTGATGCGAGGTTGTGCGCCGCGGCAACCTCCAGCGGGTGCCGGTAACACGAGGCGAGCAGAGCCGGTTCTCCAACGTCACCACCGTGCCAGACCGGTCCGACGGTGTGAATGACAAACCTGGTGGGCAGGTTGTAACCGCGGGTGATCTTTGCCTCGCCGGTCTTGCACCCGCCCAGGGTACGGCACTCTTCCAGTAAGCCCGGTCCGGCGGCGCGGTGGATCGCGCCATACACTCCGCCGCCACCCAGCAGGGTGGAATTGGCCGCGTTGACGATCGCATCCACTTCAAGTTTTGTGATGTCACCCAGGATAGCCCGCAGGATCATCATAGTTTAATCCGGGATGGAGTTGGATTGAATTCTAGTCGTGGCATGGCGAATATTTGGGTCTGATAGCCTGATCGGCGTAAATTGTTAGCGCACTTCAATCATGATAGCGCATTTCACCCGCTTC
>CAYWVP010000044.1:7176-8992 GCA_964461605.1 uncultured Anaerolinea sp. | reverse complement strand
TGGATGACCCGCATGGCGAGAGAGCCGGCTTCCACCAGGTCGGGCTCACCCTCCACGTCCGGCCGCAGAGGTATTTCCGATGGTGCCTGCCCGTTTACCCGGAAAGCGGGATCCGCAGTGGAGAGGCAGACACCGTTTTCCCGGACAAGGAACGAAGCGCGCACCCCGGCGGGAAGGGCGGAAAGGTTGATGCTGAATTGTGGGCTATTACCGATTGGATTGTCGCCATCCTGCAGCGGGAACAAGCCGACGAGGGACAACCAGTTAAGCGGAGTCGATAGCATCTTTTCCTCGCGCGCCAAACGCTGCTGTTTTATTGAAGCGATGTAATCGTTTTCAGTGGACATGATCATCCTTTTCATTTAGGTTTGGCAATACTGTACCATACTAAATAAAAACAGCAGAACCTGGGGATGGTTCTGCTGCTCATTTTTTTGCCGGTATTCAATCAACTTTTGGGGTTCTCAGAAGTTATACCCCGATCGAATACAGGGTTCCGGGTGATTGCTACAAAGACAGATGTCTCAATTCAACGAGCCCGGAAGTTGTCAGGATCAGTCGAGCATATTGGCGGGGATGTTGCCGCCGTTTTCAGCGATCTTGGCCAGCACGGTCTTGTGCAGCCAGATGTTCATTTCGGCTGAATCAGCCATCTTCTCGGTCGGGCAGCCAAGTTCAACTGCGAGTTCCTTGCGCGCTTCGTAGCTGCTGTCGATTCCGAGCAGTTTCAACAGGTCAACGATGGAGGATTTCCAATTGAGTTTCTCGGCGCTATCAGCGGAGAGTTTCTCAAGCTTGGCAACAACATCCACCACAGGGACGGCAACTGGTTTACTAACGACGCTGGGTGTTCCCTTGGGGAATGCATCCAGGTTGAAGCCGGGTTTTTCAGTTTTACCCGCCACAGGACGTGAATCCTTCTTGACGGGGCTGGCAACAGCCGTTGTTTTTGGAATTTCGGTGCTGGTTGTCTTTGGAATTGTCACAGCGGGCTTCGCCGCAGCTTTCTTTTCTTCCTTGCCTTTGATGCCTAACTTATCCAGAATGTTTGAAAATAGACCCATGTTTTAAATTTCCTTTCGTTATCGTAAATTATGAACCCCAACTTAGTTTGATTATAGACCTAAAAAATAGTATCTGTCAACCAAACGTATTCATTCAAATCAAGCGATAATTGAGATCATGGTAATGTTATTTTTTGTGACATTTTCCTGGTTTTGTGATATGTTAATTGAGTTCGTGAACTCATGATCGAAAGGAGAAATGAAGATGGGAGAAGCTGGCAAGAAAGATAAGGGTAAAAAGGAACAGAAAAAGAAACCGAAACTGACGATCAAGGAAAAACGTAAACAGAAGAACGAGAAGAAGGAAACGGTCTAGTTCGATGGTGCTCAAGCCGGTGAGCAACCGGCCAACCGATAAAATTGAAGTTGGGTGTAACACTAAGCCTGACACGCAGTGTCGCAGGTCAGTACTTTAGTGCGTCAATCACAATTTGAAATATGTAAATCCACCTCACGCACGCCGCGTGAGGTGATTTTTTGTGGTTTGGCTAAACTCTAAATCCCCGGATAATATAGAATGCTTCTACCGGGATTGTGAAAACGATCTTATAATTCGGGATTGTCTTATCGGAATTCCGTGCTAATTGAGGTTATATGGCAACTAACGATTCGGTCAGGAAGAAAGATTCCATTGGCGATTGGTTGTTCCGCCTGGTGAAAGGCGTGCTCATCGGCATCGGTTTCATTGTTCCGGGTCTCTCGGGCGGTGTGCTGGCGGTGATCTTTGGCATTTACGAGCCGTTGATGCGCTT
>CAYWVP010000044.1:4472-7076 GCA_964461605.1 uncultured Anaerolinea sp. | reverse complement strand
TTTCTGATGCGCTGGATGGAGTCCATTCAGAACGTCAGCATGGCTCCCTCGTTTGGCAGCTGGTTGTTGAGCGGTGCGCTTATCGGGCTGGGTGTGGTAGTGCCGGGCATGAGCCCGTCTAATTTTTTGATCTACCTTGGGCTTTATCAACCCATGGCAGCCGGCATTAAAACGCTCAACCTGGGCGTGGTAATCCCGTTGTTCCTGGGACTGGTTGTTTGTGTGTTTTTGTTTGCCAAACTGGTCTCCTGGCTTTTCGATCGCGCTTACACCAGCATGTATCACCTGATCCTGGGGATCGTGATCGGTTCAACACTGGCGATCATTCCATCCGGTGTGTCCGGCTGGACGATCGCGGTTTGCGCGGTGCTTTTCCTGGTGGGGGCAGCCTGCTCTTACGCGTTGGCCAGGGTGGATGAAAAACATCCCCACGATTCGATCATTTGACACAATTTCAACAATGCCCACTTGAAAGAAGGTGTTCGTGGATCAAGCAGATGCCAAACTAACGAAGAAATCATCCATCAGGGATCTGCCGCGTAACGTGTGGGCGGTCGGTTTCACCAGTATGTTCATGGATATATCGAGCGAGATGGTGTTGAACATCCTCTCGCTTTTCCTTTCCAACGTGCTGGGGGTGCAAACCAGCATCATTGGTCTGATCGATGGCGTTGCAGAAGCCACGGCAAGCATCCTCAAGTTATTCTCCGGATGGCTGTCGGACAAAATTGGCGGGCGTAAATGGCTCGCGGTGATCGGCTACGGGTTATCCGCTGCCTTTAAACCCCTATTCTACTTTGCCAGTTCCTGGGGGCTGGTGGCCGGGGTGCGCTGGGCAGACCGGGTGGGCAAGGGTATCCGCACCGCCCCGCGCGATGCTCTGGTAGCTGATTCAGTGAGTCCTCAAACCCGCGGACTGGCATTCGGGTTTCACCGAGCCATGGATACCACCGGCGCGATGATAGGGCTGCTCATCGCCGCGTTGGTGGTATGGCTGACCCAAAAGAATGACCTGATGCTCTCCCGGCCGACCTTTCAGACCATCGTCCTGGTAAGCCTGATACCGGCTGTTCTGGCAGTGCTCACCCTGGCTCTTGGCGCAAAAGACGTGGCTATAAAAGGGAAAAGGGAAGCCCCGCGTATTTCCCTGAAAAGCATGGGTAAGCCTTTCAGTATTTTCCTGGTGATCGTCAGCCTTTTCACCCTGGGTAACTCTGCAGATTCATTTTTAGTGCTGCGTGCGCAAAACCTGGGTGTATCCGTGCTGGGCATTCTGCTGATGCTGGCGATCTTTAACCTGATCTACGCGTTGATCTCCACACCTGCCGGATCGCTTTCCGACCGCATCGGGCGGCGCAAGCTAATCGTCGGCGGATGGCTGGTGTATGCAGCGATCTACCTGGGTTTTGGCGCGGCGCGTGCCAGCTGGCAGGTATGGGTGTTGTACGCAGTGTACGGTTTGTATTACGGTATGGCCTACGGCTCAGCCAACGCCCTGGTGGCTGACCTTGTGCCCGAACATCTGCGCGGCACCGCCTACGGAACCTACAACGCGGTGATCGGTCTGCTGGCTTTTCCAGCCTCGTTCATCGCGGGCGTACTCTGGCAGGGCTTGGGAAAATGGGCTGGATTCGGTCCTTCCGCCCCGTTCCTTTTTGGCGGGGTGATGGCGTTAATTGCCGCCATCTTGATGATCGTATGGATGCCGCGTGAGGCAGGAAAATGATCATTTTCGGTTGGATGCCGGAGGAGTCATCCCGGTGCAACTGGTAAAATTGATCCACAAGGTTATTCGTGAATGATTGGTATTGTTACGGACAGTACATGTGATATCCCCCAACCCCTGCTTGATCAGCACGGCATTATTGTCGTTCCCCAGGTGTTGATCTGGGGCGATCGCGAGTACCGCGACCGGATCGATATGCAGCCAGGTGAGTTCTACGAGCGGCTCGCTGCTGATCGCCAACCTCCGCGATCTTCTCAACCCACCCGATTGGATTTTTCCAGCGCATTCGCCAACGCCGTCGAACACGGTGCTTCATCGATTGTAGCCCTCGTCCTCAGCAGCACGTTGAGTGGATCGATCGACAACGCGAAAATGGCTGCGGCAGATTGCGCTGTCCCTGTGGAAGTGATCGATTCGCGGGCAACATCAATGGGTTTGGGCTGGCAGGTGCTGGCTGCGGCGCGGGCGGTTGAGAACGGGTTGGACCTGCGCGGAGTTCTGGAACGTGTCAACCAGGTTCGCGGCAGGATCGTACAGCTGGCCGGATTGGATACGATGGAGTATCTGAAGAAGGGTGGACGCATTGGCGATGTTGCCAGGTGGGCATCTTCAGTGTTAAAGATCAAACCGGTGGTCGCGCTGAATATTCTCACCAACCTGGTGGAACCGATCGGTCTGGTGCGCACGTATAACGCCCTGGTGGATGTGCTTTACCGCAAATTCTTTGACCATTTTAAAAACAGGAAAAACCTGCACATCGCTGTACTTCACGGCAATCGGCCGGCGATCGCGGAAGCGCTGGCGGACCGCATCAAGGCTGAGATCGATCCCCAGGAGCTGCTGGTCAATTCCACCGGTCCTGTGGTCGGGTTGCACAC
>CAYWVP010000044.1:0-4372 GCA_964461605.1 uncultured Anaerolinea sp. | reverse complement strand
GATTTTGCCAAAGGGCTGGTTGGACTCTTAGGGAATTACCGGGCGAGAGGCGAGGTCTTCCACATCACATCGGATGAATGGTTAACCTGGAACCGGATTTACCAGCTGCTGGCAGAAGCAGCCGGGGTGAGCGCGGATCTGGTGCACATCCCCTCCGACCTGATCGCAGCGTATGATCGCCGCATCGGCGACAGCCTGTTGGGAGATAAAACCCACAGCGCGATCTTTGATAACAGCAAGATCAAGCAGGTTGTTCCGGATTTTGCTGCTACGATTCCCTTCTCCATCGGCGCGCGCGAGATCATTGCCTGGCATCAAGCCAATCCCGCCAACCGGAAGATCGACCCTGCGTTCGATGCGATGTGTGATCGAATGATCGAAAACTACCGCAAAGCCTGGCCGGGAAATTCCTGAGCTGGCAGCAGCAGCGACCGGCACAACAAGAGCCACCAAGCGATGACTAAAAAAACTGACAATATCAGGTTCATCATCCTCATGGGCGTCACCGGCAGCGGTAAGTCCACGCTGGGCAGCATGCTGGCGGAGCGGCTCGGCTGGGAATTTTTTGACGGGGATGGCTATCATTCACCTGAAAATGTGGACAAAATGAGCCGCGGAATTCCTCTGACCGACGCTGACCGCGCCGGTTGGCTGGATACCCTCGCCGCGTTGATCCTGTCCAGGCTGCAGCAGGGGCAGACCGGTGTACTGGCGTGTTCAGCCCTCAAACAAAGTTATCGTGACCGGTTGAATGTGCTTCCGGAAGCAATCAGGTTTGTCTTCCTCAAGGGAAGCCCTGCGCTGATCAGCGCAAGGGTGAATAGCCGCGATGACCATTACATGAAAGCCGGCATGGTGGAGAGCCAGTTTGCTGCGCTGGAGGAGCCAACTGATGCTTTGGTGATAGATATCGATCAGTCACCCTCCCAAATCCTCCAGCAGCTCATCACGGGTTTACGACTCAACATGGATTCTTCTTCGACTGTTTGAATAGCGGGTGAACGGCAGGGGGTGCCCAGGTGGATGGAGTGTACCCGGCCAGTCCGACCGGGATTGTAAAAAACACCCAATCCCATTATCATTGGTAAGCAGGTGCTGGCTGTTTATTTCGCGAAAAAACCAGACACAGCCAGGGGATTGAATGACTTATAACCTTAACTAAAAGAGGAATGATGGACATACAAAGTGAGATCAGGCAGCGGGTGGAAGAAAAACGGGAAGATATCATTAAATTCATGCGCGAGATCTGCGCCATTCCATCCATGGAATCACAGATCGGTCCGGTTGGTGAACGCATCCAGGCGGAAATGCGCAAGTTGGGCTACGATGAGGTCCGTTTTGATAAAATGGGCAACACGATCGGGCGCATTGGCGATGGTCCGAAGGTGCTCGTTTATGATTCCCACATCGATACCGTTGGTGTTGGTGACCGTGATGCCTGGGGCTGGGATCCGTTTGAGGGTAAGATCGAGGATGGCAAACTTTATGCCCGCGGCGCCTGCGATGAAAAGGGGAGTACCCCCGGTATGGTGTACGGATTGGCGATCGCGCGCGACCTTGGACTGCTCGACGGCTATACGGTCTATTACTTTGGCAACATGGAAGAATGGTGCGACGGTATCGGTCCTAACGCTTTCGTTGAAGTGGATCCCAAGGTAAAACCAGATTTCGTGGTGATCGGTGAACCCACCAAAATGAATCTCTACCGCGGACACAAAGGGCGCATCGAATTAAAGATCACCACCCTGGGGAGGTCAGCACACGCAGCGGTGCACTACATCGGTGATAATGCCATTTACAAAATGGCTTCCATCATTAACCTGGTGCGCGAACTGGACCGCCGTTTCCGTTTTGGCATGGGCCATCACCCGGTGCTGGGCACCCCCTCCATCGCAGTGACCGATGCGGTGGCGCGCACCAACTCGCTCAACGCGGTGCCTGATCTATTCACCATCTACATCGACCGCCGGTTGACCTTGAACGAGCCGCATGATTATGTCATCGACCTGGTTAAGGGCTTGATCCCGGATTACCTGCAAAACGAGATCATTGTTGAAGAACTGTTTTATGACGAACCGTCCTATACCGGGTTTAAGTTCCCGGTGAGCAAGTACTTCCCGGCGTGGCTGCAGGAAGAGACTCATCCACTGGTGCAGGCTGGTCAAAAGGCGATCCTGGATATGTACGGTGAAACCCGACCATTGGGCACATGGGATTTCTCAACGAACGGCACCTACTGGGCAGGGAAGGCGCAAATCCCTTCGATCGGGTTTGGACCGGGAGACGAGATCTACGCGCATACTTTCATGGAGCATGTCTCGTTGGATGAAGTGGTGAATGCCACGGCTTTCTACGCGAGCCTGCCGAAAAACATCAAGGAGATCTACGAGTCCGGTCTGTACGTTGACCAGGGATAAGGCACGTTGCTTTATTCATATTATTTACAGGTTGATCACTTATGCTGACCGTTAAACCCCTCTCCGAAGCGATAAGTATTGCCCAGGCGCATTTTGGTGCCCTGCGCACTGCCCCTGAAGTGGTTCCCCTTGAGCAGGCGCTGCGCCGCTCCCTGGCAGAGGAGATCTGTGCCGCTGAATTCATCCCGGGCTTTGACCGTTCCACAGTGGACGGCTACGCGGTAAAGAGCACGGATGTGTTCGGGTGCAGCGAAGCGATACCAGCGCTGCTGATGCTGGCTGGAGAGGTGGAAATGGGGCAGCACGCGGACTTTTCCATCGCTCCCGGGCAGTGCGCCAGTGTACCCACCGGCGGTGAGGTGCCGGCGGGTGCCGATACCATGGTAATGGTGGAACACACCGAAGACCTGGGCGGCGGCCAGATCGCAATTTATAAGCCATCTGCACCAGGTGCGAACATGATCATGCGCGGCGAAGATACCCGACCCGGCCAGGTGATGTTGCCGGCAGGCCGGCGCATCAACGCTGCCGATAGCGGTACGTTGGCCGCCCTGGGAATCATTTCTGTTTCTGTTATGCGAGCACCGCGCGTGGCGATCATCTCCACCGGAGATGAGCTGGTGCCAACCGCTGATAAACCGGGCGCCGGGCAGATTCGGGACGTTAACGCGCCCATGCTGTATAACGCTGTACGCGAGGCAGGGGGCAACCCGGATTGCCTGGGCATTATCCGTGATCACGAGGAAGACATCACGGCGGTCGTTAAGGCAGCGGTGGCAGAGTATGACATGATAATCCTGTCCGGCGGCACTTCGGTAGGCGAGAAGGATGCCATGCCGCGGGTGATCAGCAAACTGGGCAGCATGCTGGTGCATGGAATTGCGATCAAACCCGGCAAGCCCACCCTTTTCGGTGAGATCGAAGGAAAACCGGTTTTTGGCCTGCCCGGCAACCCGGTGGCGGCTTTTTTCATTTTTTATCACCTGGTAAGACCGATCCTGTTCAGCATGCAAGGCGCAACGGTTACTGACCGTCACGTCACACTGCCGGTTTCACGCTCCGTCCCGTCCAATCATGGGCGCGAGGAGATCGTTCCGGTCATGATCCGCGATGGGCAGGTGGAACCGGTACCGAGCAGGTCCGGGTTGATCACCACCCTGGCCTGTACTGACGGGTTCATCCGTATTCCGCGCGAGCTGGAAGGGCTCAAGCAGGGCGACCTGGTGGAAGTGACACTCTTTTCGAGGTGATATGCCTTATCAATACCTGACCAACCTGCCGCTGGAAGAAGCCCGGGAAAAGTACATTTCCGCGCTGCTTGCGCGTGGATTGACACATGACATAGAAACGACCCCCACCGTTGATGCGCTGAACCGTATCAGCGCGGAAGCGATCTATGCGCGGATCTCCGCTCCGCACTATAACGCCTGTGCCATGGATGGTGTAGCCCTGGATTCGCGACTGACCTTCGGCGCCAGTGAGCGCACACCGGTGCACATCAAATCTTCTGACTACACCTGGGTCAACACGGGTGACCAATTACCCGCGGGCTGTGATGCGGTGGTCATGGTTGAAGACGTGATCGAAGGGGAGGATTTCATCACCCTCTACTCGGCTGCCGTTCCCTGGGAGCACATCCGCCAGATCGGCGAGGACATCAGCGCCGGGGATATGATCATTCCCTCCTTCACGGAGATCACACCCGCCACGATCGGTGCACTGCTGGCGTGCGGGGTGCTGCAGGTGAACGTGGTCGCCAAACCGGTGATCGGGCTGATCCCGACCGGCGACGAACTGGTACCCCTCACAGACAGCCCGAGTTCCGGCAGCATCATCGAGTTCAACACGAGCATCTTCTCAGCCATGCTCACGCAATGGGGTTGTACGCCGCGCAAGTACCCGATCGCAAAAGATACCCTGTTGACCATCAAAAGCGCATTGGAGACCGCTCTGGC
>CAYWVP010000043.1:0-12393 GCA_964461605.1 uncultured Anaerolinea sp. | reverse complement strand
GGATTATAGCACGGCAGAATACCCCGTGTATGTGGCGGGAACTTGTTGTATGATTAAGGCGTCCTATACCGGAATAACCTGAAAAAGAGGTGTGCCGTGGCATTGAATGAGAATGGATCGAAGAAAAAAAAGCAGGGACTGATCTTTAAATGGGTCATCCCGCTGTTCATCAAACCAGCCAAAACTACGGAAGAGATCGTCGCGCAGGAAAAACCGGTCTGGCTGACTCCGCTGCTTATCCTATCAGTGCTCGCGCTGCTGGCAGTGATGATCGCTGCACCGATCCAAAGGCAGGCGATCCAGATGGGCAGCGATCTGCCCCCTGATTTCCAGTATTACTCACCTGAGCAGCAGGACCAATTCTTCCAGGCGCAGGCCAAGCAGACCTCACCCCTATTCCTTTACGTTTTTCCGGCGCTATCAGGCCTGTTAAAGATCTGGGTGCCATGGTTTTTGCTCAGTATCATCCTTTACCTGTCTTTGACCCTGGCAGGTAGCCGCGCCGGCAGTACACGATCATATAACCTGGTCGCCTGGTCGATGCTGCCCTTCGCCATCCGCACCCTCGTTCAGATCGGGGTGATGCTGTTCACCCGTTCTATGGTCTCGGCACCAGGCCTGGCCGGCTTCATTGACAGCGAAGCGACCGGAGGCGGGGCGTATTTTAGAAGCCTGCTGGGATTTATTGACATCTATTTTATTTTCCAGGTCATCCTGTTGATGCTGGGCGCGGTAAAACTTTCCGGGCTGACCCGCACCAAGGCGGTTGTTGCCACGCTGGTTTCTGTCATCATCCTGCTTTTCCTGGCAGCCATCCCGGGGTTGCTCTCGTCAGCGCTGGGCGGGCTTTCATTTACCGGAGGTTTCTACTTCTAAGGTAGCCATATGGATGAATTGACCGACAACAATGCCTTCGTGAAGATCCGGGACCTGACCAAGATCTATTCAATGGGTGAAACTACCGTGAATGCACTGGATGGCGTTTCACTTGACATTCAGCCCGGTTCCTTCACCGTGGTGATGGGACCTTCAGGCTCGGGCAAGAGCACCTTGCTATACCTGATCGGCGGACTGGATTGGCCTACGTCGGGATCGATCACCGTTGCGGATGATCAGATCGACAAAATGGATGAGAACGCGCTGGCTGAGTTCAGGCGCAACCGGGTGGGCTTTATCTTTCAATCCTTCAACCTGGTTTCGTCCATGCCGGCGGAGGAGAATGTGGGCTTTCCGCTGCGATTTTCCGGTGTGCCCAGGTCAAACCGCAAAACCAGGGCGCAAGCCGTGCTGGAGCAGGTGGGACTGAGCGACCGTACCACGCACAAGCCGACCGAATTGTCAGGCGGTCAGCAGCAGCGTGTGGCGATCGCCCGCGCCCTCATTAATGATCCACCGCTTATCCTGGCGGATGAACCAACGGGAAACCTGGACAGTCACAGCGGTTTTACGATCATGAAGTTACTGGCAGATCTCAACAAGGCCGGCAAGACGGTCATTGTGGTCACGCATGATTCACGCATGCGCCAGTTTGCCACCGACACCATTCACCTGTTGGATGGAAAAGTGGTCTCGGAAGAAGAATTTATCAAAGCCACCGAAAGCCTGACCCAAACAATTGAAGAACAAGGTGATCAAATATGAAAAAGTCATTTATGAAATTCTCCATCCTGCTTGTCATCATCATGATGATCGCGAGCGTTATTGCGAGCACGGTAAACGCCGCACCGATGGGAGCGAGCGTAACGATCGGCAGCGGGAAAACGAGTAAAAGTGGTCTGCCCGGCTCAACGATTAAATACAAGCTCACCATTACCAATAATGAGGCGGCTGCCATCGATGTAAAACTGAGCGCGGTCAGCACCGGCGGCTGGAATGATCCGGTGGTTGTGCCGGATGCCCTGACACTGGATGGAAACAGCAGCCAGGAAGTGGTGGTCAATGTGCCCATCCCGGGATCTGCACTGAGCGGGCAGAATGACGTGACCGCGGTGTATGTGAAGGATAACGCGGACGCGCTCCTGGCGACGCTGCAACTATCCACAAGGGTCGAAGTACCCGTAACACCGGAGCCGCGCCCCACAGCCATTCCCGGCAGGCCTTTGATCACCATGTCCACCTACAGCACGGGCGGCGGCAAGTTGTACGCCGGCAGCGAATTCAACCTGCAGGTGACCTTGCGCAACGACGGGCAGGTACAGGCGAACAACGTGGTGGTTGCCTTTGATGGGGCGGATTTCTTCCCGCGCGAGACGGGCGGTGTACGCACAGCGGGCACCATCACGACCGGCAATGCCGTCACGGTCAGCCAGAAGTTCCTGATCGGTGACGCGCTGGCATGGGCGAATGTTGCTCCCATCAAAGCGGCAGTCACTTACACTGACGCAGCCGGTAATTCATATACAGAAAGCTTCACAATTTCGATCGTGATCACTGAGCCGTCCGGCAGTGGATATTCCGCGACGGCCACCCCTGCGGTGCCTCAACGGCCGCAGCTGGTGGTAACCGGCTACACCACGGATGTAGACCCACTGCAGCCGGGTTCTATCTTTGCGCTGACATTGAATGTGAAGAACCTGGGCACCGCGGATGCCAAGGGTGTTTCGGTTGTGGTGGGTGGAGGTGTTTCTGCCACTGATGACATGGGCACCCCGCAAGCCGGCGGAATTTCCACCACGGGCAGTGACCTGACGACATTCGCGCCGTTGGGCAGTTCCAACGTGGTGTTCATGGGCGACATCAATAAGGAAGCGATGGCCTCGGTGAGCCAGCAGCTGGTGGTGAACGTCACCGCTGCCCCCGGTGCTTACACACTCAAATTATCATTTGTTTACACCGATGCAAAGGGCAACCGCCAGGTGGATGACCAGGTCATTACACTGCTGGTCTACTCGCTGCCGCAGGTGGAGGTGAGTTTCTACCGCGATCCCGGCTTCTTCAACGCCGGAATGGACGCCATCCTGCCGCTGCAGATCACGAACCTGGGCAAGAAGACCTATGTACTGGGCAATATGAAGGTGACGGCTGAAAACGCCGATGTTTACAACAACGTGTTATTGGTCGGTGCGCTGGATCCCGGCGGTTATTACACGCTGGATGCCAACCTGATGCCTTACCAGGAAGGTCCGTTGGAGTTGAAGGTTTTGATCAATTACACGGATGATTTCAACCAGCCGCGCTTCATCGAACAGGTGATTCCCATCGACATTCAGCCCCCCATGGAAATACCCCCGGATATGGGCGGCGAGGATGGCGGCGGAGTTGTAGAGCCGCAACCTGAAACCTTCTGGCAAAAAGTAGCCAGGTTCTTCAAGGGATTATTCGGACTGGGCAGCGGTAAGGGAGAAGAGCCCCCGGTGTTCGAGGAAATGCCCGGTGAGGACATTGTTGTACCCATGATTCCAAAGGGATAAACTGTCATGCGATTTGTTGACCTGGTAAGCCTGATCCTGTACAACCTGGGACGCCGCAAAGGCCGCGTGCTGCTCACCGCCATCGGTGTGGTCATTGGCACCGCCGCGGTGGTGGTGCTGGTATCGCTGGCGGTGGGATTGCAGAAGAACGCCACGGAGTCCTTATGGGGAATCAATGACCTGACCAGTATTGAGGTCTACCCCGGTTACCAGGAAGTGATGGCGATGGAGGTAAAGAGCAGCGGCGGAGGGGGAGGAATATATGGCGGTGATACAGGCGTTAAGTATCTCACCCCAAAAGCCATCGAAGAGATTAAAACCATTCCAGGTGTGAAACAGACCATCATTCACGATTACATGCAGGCATCAATGGAGTTGTATTTTGGCAAACTGATGTCCTGGGGAAATATCATGGGCGTTGACCTGACCGACCTGGCGGACATGGGTCTGGAGGCGGAGCGCGGTACAACTGAATTGACCAAAGGAACGGTGGTGATCGGTTCATGGGTGCCGCAAAACTTCTACAATCCCAACCCGCGCCCGGGTGAAGAAATGACCGAGCCGCCGGACCTGCTGGACCAAAACCTGAAGGCAGTGCTGATCAAATACACGCAGGATGGGCAGGAAGTCAGGCGCACGGTCAGTTTACGCGTGGTGGGCATCCTGAAGGAAACACGCGGCATGGCTGATGGCAATATGTACATGAATTTGGGCGAAGTAACTGCCTTCAGTGAATGGTCGCGCGGTTCGCGCATCGACCGCAACAAGGAAGGGTACAGCTACCTGATCGTGAAAGCCGAGGACCCGGATGTGGTGCTGGATGTGGCAGACCAGATCAACACAATGGGTTATATGGCCAATACGCCGCAATCCTACCTTGAAGGGATCAATTCCTTCTTCCTCGTATTGCAGATCATCTTCGGCGGCGTGGGTGCGATCGCGCTGCTGGTGGCCGCCATTGGCATTGCCAACACGATGACCATGTCGATCCTGGAACGCACGCGCGAGATCGGCCTGATGAAAGCGGTCGGGGCGACCAACCGGGATGTATTGAGCATCTTCCTGGGGGAGGCTGCCGGCATCGGCTTTGTGGGCGGATTGGGCGGGGTGATCCTGGGTTGGGGAGCCAGCGCCGTGTTGAATATTGTGGCGTTATCCTACTTCGCCAGCCAGGCCTCAGAAGGCGGCGGCGGACTGCCCAGCGCGGCTGCGGCTACACCCGTCTGGCTGCCGCTCTTCGCACTGGTTTTTGCCACCATCGTGGGACTGCTTTCCGGGTTGTACCCGGCACTGCGCGCGGCCACACTGGTTCCGGTAAATGCGCTGAAATACGAATAGTGAAAATTCACCCGAACAACATCAAATTCAGCCACCTGTACCGGCGTTTGCTCTACCGCGTGGCTGGTGGTGTTGTTTTGTTGCTCACCACCACCGGAAGGAAAACAGGCAAGCTGCACACCGTTGGGCTGCAGTATGAATTGATCGACGGGCGCTATTACGTAGCAGCAGCGGACGGCACCAGTTCGGACTGGCTGCGCAACATTCTGGCTGACCCGGATGTGGCGGTGCAGGCGGGGAGTTTGAAGTTCCGTGCCACGGCTGCTGTGGTGAGCGATCCCGGAGAGATTGCCAACTTTCTCTCCTACCGCCTCAAAAAACGCCCGCTGCTCATCAGCATGATCTTGCGGTTAGACGGTAATAAAGGAAAGATCGACCATATCACACTGGAAAAGTATGCGCGGGGGATCAGGTTGGTCATACTCACACCCTTGTAACGATCACACCACTCTCCAGCCCCATGGGGGGATCCGGATTTCAGTTTATAATAATTGGGAATTAACGCCCGAAACATTGGAGGAAACATGCCGGTTGCGAGAACGATAAGAGCACCGCGAGGGACTTCACTTTCCTGCAGGAACTGGCAGATCGAAGCTGCCTACCGCATGATACAGAACAACCTGGATCCTGAAGTGGCGGAACGCCCGCAGGACCTGGTGGTGTACGGCGGGCGCGGGCAGGCTGCACGCAGCTGGGAAGCCTTTGATGCCATTCTTGAATCATTACGGACGCTGCAAGAGGATGAAACCCTGCTGGTGCAATCCGGCAAGCCCGTGGCGGTGTTCAGAAGTCACACAGACGCGCCGCGCGTGCTGATCGCCAATTCCAACCTGGTGCCGCATTGGGCAACACAACAACATTTTGATGAACTGGCTGCCAAAGGGCTCATCATGTACGGGCAGATGACAGCCGGGTCATGGATCTATATCGGCACACAAGGCATCCTGCAGGGAACGTATGAAACGCTCGGCTCGCTGGCCACTCAAAAAGGCTGGCCATCATTGCGCGGGCGTTTTGTGCTCACCGCGGGGCTCGGCGGGATGGGGGGTGCGCAACCACTGGCGATCACCATGAACGAAGGCGTGGGATTGTGCGTGGAGGTTGACCCGGAACGGGCACGCCGCCGCCTGGAGACCGGTTATGTGGATGTGGTGGTGGATACGCTTGAAGAAGCGATGACGCTGGTACAGGAATCCTGTGAGAAACAGGAGCCGCGCTCGATCGGTTTGATCGGCAACGCAGCCGAGATCTACCCGGAGCTGGTGCTGCGGGGGGTGATACCCGATGTGGTGACCGACCAGACCCCGGCGCATGACGTGATGAGTTACGTTCCGGCAGGCATGACCCTGGCGGCAGCTGACGATCTGCGAAGATCCAACCCGGAGGAGTATGCCCGGCGGTCGATTGATTCAATGTCAGCGCACATCCGCGCGATGCTTGATTTCCAGCGCCGCGGCGCAGAGGTATTCGATTACGGCAACAACCTGCGCCAGCGCGCTTTCGATAATGGCGTCAAAGACGCTTTTGATTTTCCGGGTTTTGTACCCGCGTATATCCGTCCGTTGTTTTGCGAAGGAAAAGGTCCTTTTCGCTGGGTGGCGCTTTCAGGCGACCCGGAGGACATTTACCGCACAGATGAAGCCGTGGCAGAGCTTTTCCCGGAAGACGAGCACTTGCAGCGCTGGTTGAAGATGGCGCGCGAACGGGTGCACTTCCAGGGGCTGCCTTCGCGCATCTGCTGGCTTGGATACGGCGAGCGGGCGAAAGCCGGCTTGAAATTTAATGAAATGGTGGCAAATGGTGTGCTAAAAGCCCCCATTGTCATCGGGCGTGATCACCTTGACGCCGGTTCGGTGGCTTCACCCAACCGCGAGACTGAAGGGATGCGCGACGGGACGGACGCGGTGAGCGATTGGCCGATCCTCAACGCGCTGATCAACACGGCCAACGGCGCTACATGGGTTTCCTTTCATCACGGCGGCGGGGTGGGGATCGGTTTCAGCCAGCACGCCGGGATGGTGGTGGTGGCGGACGGTACGCCAGAGGCAGCGCGGCGCCTGGAGCGGGTGCTGACCTCCGACCCCGGGATGGGGGTGGTGCGCCACGCGGATGCGGGATACCCGCAGGCGGTTGAAGCAGCCCGCAGGATGGGTATCAGGATCCCCATGCTGCCAGGGAAATAACCAATGAGAAAAGCCAGGCTGATCGGTTTCGTGGTCGCGATCCTGCTCGGTGTTGCAGGAGGACTGGTATTGGGCTGGCTCTACTTTCCAGCTGAGATCACCACTACCAGCCTGCAGGATCTGCGTGCTGATTACAAAGCGGATTATGTGCTGATGGTGGCGGAAAGTTACGCCACGGACGGTGATGCGGAGCACGCGCTGGATCTGCTGACGAAGATCAACCCGGAAAACCCGTTACGAGTGGTACAGCAGGGATTGCTGACCGCCCAGCAAATGGGGTATGAAGACTGGGAAATGCGCTTCATGGCTGACCTGGAGTTGGGGATACGCAATTTCACCGCGCAGGGGGCTGGCGAATGAACGGGAAACGCGGTCATTGGTACCTGCTGACCGGACTGGTCATTGGCGCGGTAATCGGCGGGTTGATCGCCATTACGCTGGTGCCGGTGAAATACACCGACACGGCCCCGTATTACCTGGACAGCAGGGATAAGGACGTCTATCGCAGCTTAATCGCCCGGGCGTACCTGGTGGAGGCGGACACCAATCGGGCAAAAGCGCGCCTGGAATTGCTGGGTGACGTCAACGCGGAGGACGCGCTGGTGGCACAGGCGCAACAGCTGATCGCGGCGGGAGAAAACGAGATGGAAAGCCGGGGTCTGGCGCTGCTGGCAGCGGCGATCCAACAGAACACGGTGCAGATCACGCCATTGCCAAAGGTGATCACCAATCCAACGGCTGCGCCAACATTGATAGAACCAACTGCGACGAGTGAGGTTATCTCACCCACCACCGTCCAATCGACCTCAGCGGCGCTGATCACGGTTACACCGCGTCCCACGAATACCCCGCAGCCCACTCAAGGGGCGCCGTATGAACTGGTGGTGCAGGAAGAACTTTGCGATCCGACGTTAGCCGGCGGATTGATCCAGGTTTTTGTATTCAACCGTGCCGACAAGCCGGTTGCCGGGGTAAGGATCGAAGTGTCTGTGGCGGGCGGCGGGGTTGAGTCTTTTTACACCGGGCTGTACCCGGAAATTAGCGCGGGATACGCGGATTACGCCATGGCAGAGGGGATGACCTATAACCTGCGGGTCGGTGAAGCCGGACAACTGGTGCAGAACCTTTCTGTGCCGGTTTGTGATGCGGATGGCGGTAAGAAATTTCCCGGGTCGATCCGGCTGACCTTCAAAAAACCCGATTAAAAAATCAACCGGCCAGAAGTGGCCGGTTGTGATTTGTACACTGTTTTTATGGCATCGGGTTGCTGGATGCCCAATCTCCACCCAGGAAGACCGTAATATCAGTGGCGCTGTTGGGGTCATATTTGTTGAAAATGCGCGTGGTAGGTACCTGCATAACACTGGACAGGTAAGCCAGGGTGTAAGGCGTGGCGTTGTGCATCACCAGGGTGGTATACAGGTAGCCCTCGCTCGCGGATCCGGTTTCCACCACGTTCATCCCCAGTTCTGCCAGGTACTCAGAAGTGTCCTCGGCAAGATTGCTGGTGTTCGTGCCGTTGTAGACTGTAATGCGCGCGCTTTCCGCCAGGGCAAGCTCAAGGGGGTCCTGCGTGCCGGTCACGATGGGGGCGGCAGCGGAGCCCTCTGCAGCAAAGATCTGATCGCGCAATTCACGGATCTTTTCAGGGAAGGGGCGCAAAATATACTGGGTGCCTTCGTCATAAGTGGTGACGGTGGTGGGCTCTGCCATGTCATATGAGATGTTGTAGGTTTGCAGGTTTTCGCGCGGGATCCTGGTCATCAGGACCATGATCTGCACAGCCTGGTCGAAGGTCATGTTGGTTTGCACGCCATCAGAAACATCCTTGTAGATGGCGGGAGCGCGTTTGATGAGCTTGGGCAGCATGTTGAAATCGAGGATGCGGTCGCGGATGGCTTCGACCACTTGCATCTGGCGGGCGCCGCGGCCGATATCGCCGTCATCGCCGCCGCGGTAACGGGCGTAAGCCAGGGCAGCTGTACCGGGAAGTGTGTACTCACCCGGCTCCAGCCAGTAGTTGTTGCCGTCGCCATTCCAGTCCGCCAGGATGCGATCGGTTACCTGGAGCTTTACACCATCGATCTCGTCGATCACTTTAACAAAGGTGTCAAAATCCACCTTGGCATAGAAATGGACTGGAATACCGAGGAATTCCTCCACAGTCTTAACCGCCAGGCCTGCGCCGCCGCCGGGCAGCTGGTAGGCCTCACCAATGAAGTGGGCTTTGTTGATCTTGTGATAGTCGTAACCCGGTATGTTTACCCAGAGGTCGCGGCGGATGGAAAGCGCGCCGATGGTTTGTGACAACGGATCAATGGTGACCAGGATCATGGTATCGGACATGCGCGGACCGGGTTCGGTGAGTTCACGCTGGTCAGATGCGTCCAGACCGAGCAGGAGGATGTTGACGCGGCTTTTACCATCCCAGGCGAGCGCTTCAGGCCCGCTGCTGGAAGTGATATTCAGGTCGCTGTTCTGGCCTGCGCTGGTAATATCGGCAGCGCTGGTATCCACCGGAGCGCCCGGGAGCGCGGTCAACGACCAACTTTTCACCATGCGGAAAACAGCCCTGCCGGCCAGGAACGCCAACAGAATGCCGATGACAGCGAGCGCGAGCACGAAAATTTTCGAGGTTTTATCCATTTGTTGTTTGCGCCGCGGAGAGCGCGTCATTGTTTGTCTTGTTGTTTGAGCCATTGTCTACGTTAATCCATTACCCGCGGAATATATTACCATACCGGGTGTATGTTGCAAGATTAGTTCCAAGTTGATTATAACACTACGGATCAGCCGAACTTATTGCGGTCGTGGAGGGGGTACCGGCAACTCATCGATTGGTGTGGCGTGCCAGCGATCCCCTTCTGAAATGAGCATGACCGGGATATCTTCGACGATCGGGTACTTGCGACCGCAATCAGCGCAGATCAGCCATACTTCGCGAACCCGTTCCAGTAACCCCGGGCTGCTCTTTACACAAGCCGGACAACGCAAGATATCCAGCAGATCCTTGTTGACCATATATATCTCCTCTTGATTTTCACAAGCATTTTACCATCCGCTGCAGCGGTCAATCTTTTTCCTCGTCGGCTGTTTTTTCCGGGGGCATATTCTCAGTCCCCGGTCCGTACTCATAGATCGCGCGCCAGGGCTGGTACAGCGTGGTGAAGGTGTCATTATGCAATATTTCACCGCCGCGGGTCACCGTGCGGCTGACGACAACGCGGGCGCCTTCCACTGCCCAATCCACCTGCTCGACCACGCCCTTGTCCAGCTCGGGGTTCTCGCGGTAGAGGGGATCCGGGGGTTCGGTAATGTCGGTGGGGCCGGTGGTGTGGGATTCGACCTGGCGGCCGTCACTGGTGGAATAGAACTTCCAGGTGAGCGATAAATCTGAGTTCACGTAGGTTTCCATCAACAACCAGTGATCTGTGTCATTTTTGAACTTGAAATCCACCAGAGGCACAAAAACTGTGGCATCGAGGCCGGCCAGGTTCTGGTCACGACCACCGGCGTTCTGTTCATAATAACCCACGCGGTAGGCGTGCGCGTAACGCTCCAGGATGGGGAATCCGGCGAAATACACGGTGCGGAAGAGCGTGGTACTCACCTGGCATACGCCGCCGCCAACTCCCTGGATGGTCTCGTCGCCAAGGATGATGGGCGCTTCGGCGTACCCGTTATCCAGGCTGATGTCACCCAGCTCATCAGACATGGAGAGAACGCCGCCGGGCGGGATGAGCAGGCCGTGGAAGGCGGCGGAAGCGGTTTTAATGTTCTGCACGCGATCGGCAGAAGAACCGCGGAAATACGAGGTGTACGCGTAGACCAGCTCCGTGATACCCAGCTCTGCGCCGGTTTTGGCATCGGTGACAGCGGGCTCTGAAATATCGAAGGCCAGCTTTGTGCGGTGTTTTCCTTCCAGCAGGCTGGCGTTCATGTTGGCGATGGTCGCGGGAATGTTGAGTGTCCGGCCGATGACCGCGGGGGTCATCAATTCAAGCTGTGCCGTCTCATCATTGAAGATGAACCGTGAATTCTCTGATGCGGCATCAGTCTCATCGCGCAAGGATTCCAGGTAAGCGCTGACCAGAGGTTGGTTGGCAACGAGCTGTAACGCGCCCGTATCGCCGTTCAGAACCTGCTCAAAGGTCAGCATCTGGGCGAGAGTGGATGGTTCAATGACCCATTGTCCCTCGCCGGCGTTCAGGTCGGCTGGAAGAACGAACCGGAAGGGCTCACTGAGGATCAAACGGGCAAGTTCACCCTGGGCGCTGACATCGAGGACGAGGGGCTGTGTTTCAAGCACCACCAGGGGGATCACCGCGTCCTGCATCAGTTCGATCTGTGCGGAAATGAGGGCAAGGGTAGCCGGTATATCCAGTACACGCCCGGGTTGACCGTTATTAACGATGACGGTCGTACCCGAGATCTCCAGGCTGGCTTCACGCAGGGGCTGGTTGATCTCGGCAGCAATCTTATTCAGGTAATCAACCGTGATACTTTCACTATAGAGGAAGGAGGGTTGAACTTCAACCCCGCCGCGCAGGAGCGCAAGGCGTTCCAGAAGGATCTTCTCAATAGAACCACTGCGGCCGGTTTTATAAGCGGCCAGGGCGGTGGCTTGCGGGTCGGTAAACACGCCAAGTTCGGCAGGGGTTACCATCCAGCTGCTGTCGCCGTAGGTGAGCGTGATACTGCCGTTTTCGGGGTAACCGGGGGTTACGGTGATGAGAGATGCAGCCTGGTTAAGTTTGAGACCGGCTAACGATCTACCGGACATGGACACGCCAGGGAAAACGCGTCTGGCGAAAACAGCTCCGGCGCTGAGGTTAATGAGGAGAAGGGCTACAAGAGCGATGGCAAGCCCCAGCCAGAGGGCAGTGCCAAGCTGGATGAAAAAGGAGGGTGTGGTGGGGGTGCGTCGCTTCATGCCAATTAGGATTATAACACTCCTGTTTTCTTGATATTATGAAGACGACCTCCCGTCGCTGGAAGTTCCCGCCGTGGTGAGATGACAAAAAGCACGGCAGAATAGTGTAAATTGGTACTGATTAACCCTTGACACAAAACCCGCGGGTAGTATAATCACCCCTCGTTGCGCATGTTGCAACGTGGTCTTGCCCAAAAAGGCGGATCCATAAAAACCCAATACCAGATTCGAAAGTAACTCGTTGAAAGACCCTTGACAGGGGAAAGACACGCGGTTACAATATCTGTCCCAAGTGCGTTGAAGGTTTCGCTGTAACCAGCAGATCTGTAACAAATCAATGCAAGCAGCAAGCTTGAGGACAACCCCCAAGCAAAACGTTAAGACAGGCCGATGACGTCCTGTAAAGGAGCATCGGTTATTTTTGTCGATAGGTCTTGACGGGAGGCGGCAACGAGAGTAAAATCTGGCCCTTGGAATCAGCACCTTAACAACTGAAGAGTGATAGGAAGACGATGCCCTGTCGTTTTCA
>CAYWVP010000042.1:0-12476 GCA_964461605.1 uncultured Anaerolinea sp. | reverse complement strand
ACGGTGGTGAAGATCCCAACCAAGAGTGATGCTACGGTCGCTGACCTGAAAGCAGGCATGAAGGTCACCGTAAAAGCGCTTCGTGTGAATGATGTGCTCACCGCGAAGAAAATTATCCTGATTCCAGGTAAACCCGTCAAGGTCTATAAGGTAGGGGTCGTCACTGACTACCAACCCGGAATCTCCATCACCATTCAGGCTAAGAACACGTCGTTGTATACCTTCCTGGTGACAGCCGACACAAAGATCCTGCCTGCTGACCAGGCGGATCAACTGGTGGTTGGCGCGGTGGTAACGATCATCGCACCACGCGATGTCACTTCGCTTGACCGAACCGCAAAGGCCATCGTGATCCATTTACCGGATCCTGAACCTGAACCGACTGAAGAACCTACCGCGGAGCCAACCGACGAACCAACCGATGTACCTTGAAAACAATGAGGTGCAAAGCTTTACTTTGAAATGGTAACGTTTCACCATCAGATCCCCGGCGTTCGTCCGGGGATCTTTCAATCAGGGACGCATTGATACCCTGAGCATCAACTGTAATTGGAACTAATGGGATTTGGGTTATAATCGGCAGCAACGCGAAAGCCATAAAAATTCATTTTTCTACCAAATTTTGTCTCCCTGCCCATGAAAAATCTCTCACCGCTCAAACAGGACATCCTCTTCTCTTTCATTGCCTCGGTCATCATCAGCCTGGTGATGGCTGCGTTCCAACCAGCGCCGTTTTTCAGCGCGTGGTACGGCGCCAACCTGCTGCTGTGGCTCAGTTTTTTCCTGCTGCTGCGCACCTGGCGTTTTTTCCAGGGTGGACGCATGCTCGCAATTCTCATGCTGGTCACTTTCTTTACCCGTCTCCTCCTGGGATTATTCATTTATGTCTCGTTGCCAGAAATCGGCTTTGACAATGCGGCAGAGAATGCGGGCTACGTGTATGCGGATGCCTATGTACGTGACACACAGGCCTTAACCATCGCGCGGGGTGAAGATCCCTTATCGGTAATATTCTCTGACGAACAGAGTGCAGACCAGTATGGCGGCTTGATGTATCTGACAGCCGTGATCTACCGCTTTTTCAGCCTGGATGAAGTCCGCCCTGTTTTTATCACCATCCTGGCTGCGCTGGTGATGTCTGCTGGCCTGGCGTTTCTATTCGATGCGGTTCGCCGGCGTTGGAATGAAAAGATCGCCCTGGCAGCTGCCTGGTTCTTCGCATTGTACCCGGAGGGGATCCTGCTGGGCAGTTCCCAAATGCGCGAACCCTTCCTGATCGGGTTGTTCTGCATTGCTTTTTGGGCTGTGGTCACCTGGCGTGAAAAGACCGCCCAGAAGATCCTCTATTTCGCCATTCCCGTGCTACTCTCATTAGTCATTTCCACTCCGTTTGGTGCCATCCTGGCGGGATTGCTGGTGGCGTTCTGGCTGGTGGAATGGCTGACCGCGCAGCGATCTACTCAAATCCGGCGCATTGGACTGCTGGTTTTGGCAGGCATGGGTGTGGTGGGACTGATCGGCGGCTGGCTTTGGCTCAAACCTACGCTCTATTACGACGCGTTTCTCACGCAAACCAGTTCCGGCAATATCACTGTTCTGCTTGAGCGCATGGGAGAGAAATGGCGCATGCCTTTCATCACCATCTATGGCATTGTGCAACCATTCCTGCCCGGCGCGCTGACCGATCCCTCCCTGCCGTTCTGGCGTGCCACTGCCATCATTCGAGCGTTGGGCTGGTGGTTTGTCCTTCCTTTTATCCCGTACGGCTTCTTTTCCATGTGGAAAGCAAAACCAAAGTCAGAACGATGGGGTCTGGTGGTGCTGGTTCTCGCGTTGCTCGCCTGGGTCCTCATCGCCACGCTGCGCGCCGGCGGTGACCAGTGGGATAATCCACGCTACCGCGCCTTGTTGATACCGTGGTTCGCGGTGCTGTTTGGTTGGTGCTGGCACAGGTTACGTGAAGGTCACCTGACCTGGTTCCTGCGCTGGGTAGGTGTTGTTCTGGTATTTTTTGTTGTTTTCTTCCTGTGGTACATGTTCCGCTACCAGGTGATCAAGGAGTACATCGGTTTCTTTGATATGATCCGGGTGATCCTGGCCGGTTGGGCAGTGATCGTGTTGGGCGGTCTCGCCTGGGATTTTGTGAAACTGCGCAAGGCACACCGCACTTCTAATTCACAGGGATCAGACCGGAAGGTTTCTTGACAATCGACCCTGTGTCGGGTAGAATATTGAACACTTGCCGAGATAGCTCAGTTGGTAGAGCACACGACTGAAAATTGTGGGGTCGCCAGTCCGATCCTGGCTCTCGGCACCATACACTCCCTCACGGGAGTGTTTTGTTAGTAGAATACCAGCCGACCATGCGTTATCATTGGTTAGATCGAATTGAAATAAGCAAAGGATGGTGAATGAATATTCAAGTTTACCGGGTTGGGGCAGCGGCTGCGGAGGTACTCGGATCCAAAGCAGATGGCAGCGTGTTGGGAGTGACCTCGCGCGGGGCTTTCTTACGCGTAGGGGATCGCATCATTTATCTCACTTCAGCCAATTATCTCAGCCCTTTCAACCTGACACTCGCCGGTGGTGATCAACGGTTTGAACGGCTTGAGCCCGGTGACAGGTTCAGCGTGGATGACGGATATATCAGGTTCCCGTCGCGGCAGGTGATCGTTCACACCGATGCGGCTGAAGTGTGGCAGCCATCATTACCTGTACCCATCCAGACGACCACCGCAGACCAACTGCAACATTCAGAGCGCATTGCTTCCCGCCTTTGTGAGATCGATCCAGATAAGGGATTTTTGTTCCTTTCACTTCCGCTTGAAAAGATCAACTCAACAGACAATGTGAGTATCCACAAAGCAGCGAATGAAATTGTCACTTCCTACCGGGCAAAGGATCTGGCGCGCTTCATGGCTGCAGCCGGCGTGTTGATCGGCACAGGCGGAGGTCTGACTCCCTCCGGCGACGATTTCCTCACCGGATTCCTGTTGTATCATTTCCGGCGGGTACTTTCAACCGGGGAGAGTGCTGATTACCTGGGGGAGTGGTGTGATGAGGTAACGCGTCTTGCTTTTCAGAAAACTACCACGATCTCTGCCAACCGGCTGATGTTCACAAGGCGCGGCTGGTCAGAGGATATCTTTCTTACCCTGATTGACCATTATTTCAATCCTGTAGTGCCTTTCGGCGATGATCTCATCCAACTCCTGACGGAGATAGGGCACTCGTCAGGTGTGGACACCTTCATGGGGATCGATTACGCGATCCGCTCGTTGGGATAAAAAAACAGGAGCCTGATCAGGCTCCTGTTTTCTGCAATCTGGTGGATTAGACCAGGATCTCTTCCGGAACGATCATTTCCTCGTTCGCCTGGCGAACGGAATCAGGAACATCGAAGTCGAGATCGGCACCGGCCATCTGCTGGACGTATTGCTTGACCAGCTGATCCCAGTACTTCTTGGTGACGTAGTAAACACGGGCGCCACCGAGTTCGTGCTGAACTTCCGGCCACGGGTAGGAAGGCTGAGCCATTCCGAGACCCCAACGAGACCATCCGTTGTAAGACTCGTAGGTTGCCCACCATTCGGTGTTGCCGATCATTTCAAACGCGTAGAAAGCCTTGGCGTAGTACATCACCGCACCGATGCGGCCACCGCGGAGCAGCGCCATGGTGTGCAGGCTGATGTTCACTTTTTCATTCATCACACGGCCATTGGCAAAGCCAGCCCATACACCGTCGATCAAACCAACCAACTGATAGGGATCTTTGAGGCGGTGGCGGTACCAGCCGAGGATTTCGGAATAAACACGGGCGCCAACGATGTCATAAAAATCGTGATCGACATCCATCAAACGCTTCACGTATTCCATCATCTTGGGGGCTTCTTCACGGCGTGCTTCGCGAATGAACAGCGTGCGGCCGTCTTTCAATTTCACCTGGGCACCCGGCCATTTGGGCAGGTCCATGGCAGGTCCCTGCAGCAATGCCTCAACTTCGCGGGCATCGATCTGCAGGATTTCTTGACTTGCTTTTTCGGGAAGTTCGAATTTCACTTTATTTCTCCTTGTATTGAGAATAGACTACGACAAATTTGCCTTGCTGAGTTTATTGAGGCTCTCAACATGGGCAGGATTGTACACATCACCGAACTTGGTTTTCGGCATTGTTTCAGCCTTCTTCATCAATTCAGCGTATTCCTTATCATCCACGAAAGCAACTGCGCGGCCGATGGAAGCTTCACCGTCAACAAAACGCCACGGGAAGAAACCGACTTCGACACGGCGGTTGAGCAGCAGGTCGATCATGCCGCCAAAGCATTCCGCATGGATGATCTCAGAGGGGAACATGTCAATGTGCATCATCTGGTACTTGTCATCGGTGAAGAACTCTTCAAGGGTCTTGCCGAATTTTTTCTTGAACACGTATTCGGCCTGTTTCGCCTGGCGGGGCATCCAGGTGCGGATGATGGTGTTCATCGGGTGGTCTGCGGAACCGCAGTCCACGGCGATCCAGCGCAATTTCATCTTCTTAGCCCAGTCAACGAATTCATGGTCGGGACCCGGGTGTTTGGTCATGTAGCGAACTTCATCAGCAGTGGGCTGATCCCAGCCGAAGTGATGGTAACCGGTATGGATAACGAGGATATCGCCTTCTTTGACTTCCACACGATCAGTGATCATCTTGCTGCTGTAAATGTCATAGTCGCCGCAGACGTCGCTGAGGTCAACAATGGCGGCATCATGCACCAGGTAATCCAGGGGCAGCTGCGCCATGTCTCTACCGGGGGTGTAGAAGTGGATCTCGCCGTCAAGGTGGGTACCAACATGGTTGGAGTGGGTCAATAATTGGCCATTCGCGCCGTTGGGGGCTAAACGTTTGAAGTATTTCACCTGTAATGGTTCATAGGTCGGCCAGGGTGGAGTGGCAATTCCGATAGGGATGGTTAGATCGAGCAGTTTCATAGCTTTTCTCCTTTATTAAGATTTTGAATGTGGTTACTGCATCTTGCACTTATTCTAACATGCCGTACTACTTGCTGACTTATAAAAATCATGGCGATTTACCAGCATTCGCCATGATCTTCTTACCTAAGGGTGTTTCATGTACCAGTAATGCATCATCTCAGGTTTACGGAAGCAGGATCGGGAAGATCATCTGCATGAGGATGCCAGCTGCGAGCACCGAAGCCACCTGACCGGCGGCGTTGGCACCCAGGGCGTGCATCAGGATGAAGTTTTGGTTGTCCACCTCGAGGGCGACTTTTTGGGCAAGGCGTCCGCTCATCGGGAAGGCGCTGATCGCAGCAGCTCCGACGAGGGGATTAACCTTGCGCCCTGAAATGGCGCAGACCAGCCGGCCGAACAGCAGACCACCGATAGTGTTCAGGGCGAACGCGACCAGACCCAGGATCAAGACACGCAGGGTGCCCCAGTTGAGGAACGAGGCGGCTTGCATAGTGGATCCGATTGTGATGCCGAGGAAGATCGTGGCAGTGTTGGTAATGGCGTTCTTCGAGGTTTCCACGAGTCCGGGAACCACTTCTGATTCCTTGAGCAGGTTACCCAGCATCAAGGTCGCGATCAACGGTGCGGCTTCCGGCAGGAAGATGGCAGCGATGACGGTGATCAGGATGGGGAAGATGATGACCGTGGCGCGGGATACGGGACGCGGAGTGTATTCCATGCGGATCCCGCGTTCCTTTTTGGTGGTGAACAGTCTCATCAACGGGGGCTGGATGATGGGGACCAGGCTCATGTAGGAGTACGCGGTAACCGCAATGGCTGCCGCAAGGCCTGGGGTTACGAACAGATCTCCCAGCTTGCCGTTGACGTAGATGACTGTTGGACCATCGATGGCACCGATCATACCGATGGCGGTGGATTCAGCCAGGTTGAAGCCCAGTAGCAGGGACACGATCAAAGTAGCGAAAATGCCCAGGTGGGCGAATGCGCCCATGATGAACATGATGGGCTGGCTGAGGAGGGGGCGCAGGTCGAGCATTGCACCGACCCCCAGGAAGATAAGCAGGGGAAACAGCTCGTTGCTGATGCCGGCTTTGTAGAGCACGCCGAACAAACCGTGTTCGCCAACCATGTTGGCAGCAACTGGCAGGTTTCCCAGGATACAACCGAAACCAATCGGGATCAGGAGGGTAGGCTCATAGTCCTTGAAAATTCCAAGACCCATGAGGATCAATCCCACCACCACCATGATCAACTGTGGTAAGGTGATATCGAGAAGTCCTCCGAGTAGTCCTGTTAGATCGAAACCCATGATAGTATCCTTTCCGCCTACTCGATATCCATGAGAGGAGCGCCGTGAGCAATCTGGGCGCCAACATTCACATGGATCCGGGCGACTGTTCCGTCTTGCGGAGCGCGGATAATGTTCATGGCTTTCATAGCCTCGATCACACAGATCTCGTCATTTGCTTTTACTTTGTCACCAGCGTGAACTTTGATCGAGTTGACCACACCCGGCAACGGTGATTTGATCGTGCCAGGTCCAGCTGCCACAGCCGCTGCAGCAGGAGCAGGAGCGGGGGCAGGCGCTGCTTTGCGAACTACAGGCGCTGGTGCAGTGCCGACAGCAGAAACGGTCTTGTTCAAATCCTCGGCTGCAACTGTGAATACTTCACCATTTACTTTTACCTGTACTTCATCCATTCGGGGGTCATCAAGGATCTCAACATCGTAAGTTGTATCTTTGATCGTAATGCGGTATTGGCTCATCTCGTTCTCCTGATTGTGGAAGTTTGGTTTAGCCGGCGTTGCAGCCCGAACTGACGCCAGGCGTTTACCTCTCCGGCCGAAATATCACTTGTTACATTCTGGATTTCCGCCTGGGCGCGGGCAATCGCCACAGCAACCACGGCAGCCAGTGAAAGATCTGTTTTTGGTTCTTCAACGGCAGCCACAGGGGCAGGTGTTTCTTCGACTACGGTTATTTCTTCTTCCTTTTTGTCCACAATAAAGCGGGTCAACAGGTACACGATCCCCGCCAGTGCGGCCAGTACAACAAGGAGCACAACCAAGCCAACCACCGCCACTTTTATAGCAAGACCTAAAGAAGGTTCCATTATTCTTGTCCTTTCTATTACAGCGGGATGTTGCCGTGTTTCTTGGCAGGTGACGTTGACTGTTTGTTCCTCAGCATATCGAGGGTGGCAATGAGCCGCTGACGGGTTTCGCTCGGCAGGATGACTTCGTCAATGAATCCCGCTGCAGCAGCCTGGTATGGATTGGAGAATTTTTCTTCGTAATCAGCGATCAATTCACCGCGCAATTGCTTGGCTTCTTCAGGAGTCTTTTCCTTGAGGGATTTGCCATGCAGAATATTCACAGCACCACCGGCTCCCATCACCGCGATTTCGGCGTTGGGCCAGGCGAAGCACATGTCAGCGCGCAGATGTTTGCTGCCCATGACGATGTAAGCGCCACCATAGGCTTTGCGGGTGACAACAGAGATCTTCGGAACGGATGCCTCAGAGAATGCAAAGAGGATCTTCGCGCCGTGGCGGATGATGCCGTTGTGCTCTGTGTGCGTGCCGGGCATGAATCCCGGGGTGTCAACAAAGGTGATCACGGGGATGTTGAATGCATCGCAGAAGCGCACGAAGCGGGCGATCTTATCGGATGAGTTGATATCCAGAACACCTGCCATGGAAGCTGGCTGATTGGCTGCGATACCCACGCTCTCACCGTTCAGGCGGGCAAAACCAACCACTGCATTGGTGGCGAAGTTCTGATGGACCTCGAAGAATGATCCGGTATCCACGATGCGGTTAATGACATCTTTGATATCGTAGGTCTGGTTGGGATCATTCGGAACCAGTGTGTTCAATTCCTTATCCGCACGGAAAGGACTGTCATCGACCTGGACGACCTGGGGAGTGCTGGCGTTGTTATCCGGGATGTATTCGAGGATCTTGCGGACGATGTTGAAGGTGTCCTGCTCGTCCTGACCGAGGAAGTGCGCCACACCGGAAATGGTGGTATGGGTGGCAGCGCCGCCGAGGGTCTCATGGTCAACGATCTCGTTGGTGACCGCTTTGATCACTTCCGGTCCGGTGATGTACATGTTCCCCATGTTCTGGGTCATGATGATGAAGTCCTGGAGGGCAGGTGAGTATACACCACCGCCTGCGCATGGTCCCATGATGACGCTGATCTGCGGCACGACACCGGAGGCCTGGACATTGCGGTAGAAAACTTCACCATAAGCATACAGGCTGTAGATGCCTTCCTGAATACGGGCACCACCACCGTCATTAATACCGATCACGGGCACACCGGCATCCATGGCCAGGTCCATCACACGGGCAACTTTCTCTCCGGCAACCTCACCGAATGAGCCGCCCATCACGGTGAAATCCTGCGAGTAAACACAGACTTTTCTACCGTTGATGGTTCCGAAACCTGCAACCATACCGTCACCGGGGATTTTTCCCTTATCCAAACCAAAATCGGTGTGGCGGTTTTTCATCAGACCGTTGATTTCCTGGAAGGATCCCTTGTCTAAAAGGGTCTCAACGCGTTCGCGGGCGGTCATCTTGCCTTTTTCGTGTTGAGCGGCGATCCTTTTCTCACCACCGCCTAATCGGCTTTCCTCACGAATCGCTTTCAGCTTGGCGACCTTGTCCTGTGGTAAATCTTGCGCCATTATTACCTCCGTCTGTAAAAATGATGTTTAACGACTTTAGTGTAAGGCTAGATGTCTAACATTTCAAGTGATACTTTTAGCATCATTGCTGGCATTTTGTCATGTAAATTTCATAAAAAAAGCATGCGGTTCGTGTTTCCCGCATGCTTTATCGTCAGTAGTGTTTTTCTTACTCGCGTTTGTACGGTTTCAGGAGGGCTGCGGGGTATGAGGCGTTGCGCCCCGCAAGGGTGAGCGCCAGGATAGTGACAACATAGGGCAAAGCCATGAATAATTCGTAGGGCAGCTTGATACCGGTCAGCTGCAGCCTGGATTGAAGCGCCTGTACACTGCCGAACAGGAGCGCTCCCCAGAGCACTTTCACGGGGTGCCAGTTGGCAAAGATGATCAGGGCGATGCAGACCCAGCCGCGCCCGGCAACGATACCAAAGGTAAATGAGCCGAGTTGAGCGACTGAGAGAAAAGCGCCGCCCACACCCATCAAAGCTCCACCGATCACCAGGGCGATGGTGCGCAGCCTATAAACATTGATACCGGCGGCATCTGTCGCTTCAGGATTGTCACCAACCGAACGCAGGTTCAAGCCGAAGTTCGTGCGGAAAACCACCCACCACACGATCGGGATGAGCGCGATGGCGATATAGGTCAATGCATATTGTGAGAAGATCGAGCCGAGTACGTCGCTATTAGGGAAGATACTGAGCTGGCTGAAAGGGGTGATGGAAGGCAGTACCCGGCTTTCACCAAAGATCACCCTGAAACCGAACAAGGCCAGCGCTGTCATTAATAACGTGATCCCCAATCCGGAAACGTGCTGGTTCACGCCCAGTCTGACGGAAAGCAGGCTCATTAACCAACCAGAGAGCATACCGCCAACCAGCGCGGTCAGTACCCCTATCCATAAGGAACCGGTTAAGGATGCCGCGGTAAACCCTGAAAAAGCGCCAAAGAACATCGTTCCTTCAATACCCAGGTTCAGAATGCCTGCGCGTTCACAGAAAAGTTCGCCGAGTGTGGCAAAGATCAGCGGTGTAGCAATGCGGAGTGTCGCCGCAATGATGTCAACAATAAAATCTCCCATGATCATATCCTCTTAATTCGGTAATTCTGCAGCAGCAGCATGCTCAGGGTGACCAGGAGCAGGGTCGACTGCACAACATCGCCCAGGTAAACGGGAACTCCCAGTACCCGGCTAACGGTCTGCGCGCCGGTATCGATAAGGCCAATGAATAGAGCTGCCACGGTTGCGCCAATGGGGTTCAACCCTCCGAGGGTGGCGACGATGATGCCGGTGTATCCGTAACCACCGGACAGCTCGCTGATGAGGTGATAGTGAATACCCGCGATCTCGCTCACACCTGCCAGGCCGGCGATACCACCACTGACCAATGCCGCAATCAGCATGGTGCGGTTGACATTGATTCCGGCGAACATGGCGCCTGCTTTGCTGGCACCGGCTGCGCGCATTTGTAAACCGAACGGTGTGCGCTTGATGACCAGGAAGACGATCACCACCAGGATGAGGGCGATGACAAAGCCAAGGTGAAGGCGTGATCTCGGAATGAGTTGTATAAACCGGGCTGCTTCAAAAAACTCCGGAGATTTTGGCCATCCGGTTTCGGGATCGCGCCACGGTCCATTTAACAGAGCGGAAATAATGTACATGATGATGGAGTTCATCAACAGAGTGGTTACAACTTCATCCACTTTGAGTTTGACCTTCAATAATGCAGGCAGCAGAGCCCAAAGCATCCCGGCGGCAAATCCGAGTACCAGCATGAGCGGCACCACGACGATGGCGGGCAGGGTGGTGAAAGTTGCCCCCACCCAGGCGGCGGCGACCGCACCGGCATACAATTGACCTTCAGCACCGATATTGTAATATCCGGCAGCGAAAGCAAAGGTTACTGCAAGACCGGTAAAGATTAGCGGAGTAGCTTTTACCAGTACCTCAAGGGCAGAGAACTGGGATGAAAGGGGCACAATGATGAAGTTGTAATACGCCTCAAAAGGATTGGCTCCTGCCATTATGATGAAGATGGAAGTAACAATAAAAGTCACCAGCACCGCAGCGACCGGAATCAGTGCCTTGGTCCACATGGGAGCTGGTGCTCGTTCTAACCGAAATTTAGCCACAATAAATCCTCCGATGGTTGTGTTGTTACTGGACCGCGCCGGCCATCAACAGGCCGATCTTTTCAGGTGTTGCTTCGGCGGAGGGGACTACTCCCATGATCCTGCCTTCGTAAATAACCGCGATACGATCCGAAAGAGCGAGGACTTCGTCGAGATCCTCGGAAAGGAGGATCACTGCTGTGCCGTTAGCTCTTTCATCCAGAAGCCGGTTACGCACGTATTCTGTTGCACCTACATCCAGGCCGCGTGTAGGTTGCGAGGCGATCAATACCTTGGGCTTGCGGGATAGCGCCCGTGCCAACACCACCTTTTGCATATTTCCACCAGATAGTTTACGCAACTGATCGCCGGGTGAAGCTTTGATCTGGAATTCCTTGATGATCGTAGCTGCATCCTCGCGAATTTTTTTGCGATCAAGGAGACCTTTGTTGGTGTAGTCCATAATGTGTTCCAGGGCCAGGTTCTCCGCAACAGTAAGCTCACCGATGGTTCCCTGGTGGCGATCCTGAGGGGTACGGCCGACACCGGCTTCCGAGATCTGACCGGGAGAAAGGTGGGTGATATCCTTGCCCTCAAGTTTGATCGCACCCTTGCTGGGGGGCACCAGTCCGGTGATTACTTCAGTCAATTCTCCCTGGCCATTTCCGGAAACACCGGCAATACCGAGGATCTCGCCTTTGCCAACGCAAAAGCTTACGTCTTCAAGGACTTTCTTTTCGTGTTTCCCTTCCAACGTAATACCGGATAGCTCGTAAATAGGCTCACTGGTTTCGCATGCATCCTGCAGGCGGACACCGAAGGTTTCTCTTCCGACCATCATCTTTGCCAGCTCAACCTGGCTGGTTTCTGTTTTCTTAACCGTGTTGGCCACTCTGCCATCACGCAGTACCGTGATCCTGTCGCAAACAGCCATAACTTCAATTAGTTTATGACTGATAAATATCACTGAAAGACCGGAATTTACCAACCGGTTTAGAGATTCAAAGAGGACGTCCACTTCCTGTGGTACCAATACCGCAGTCGGTTCATCCATAATGAGGATACGGGCATTTCTGTAGAGCGCTTTGAGGATCTCAACGCGTTGCCGTTCTCCAACGGAAAGGTCCTTGACCAGGGCAGAAGGATTTACCTGGACACCGTATTTTTCCGATGCGGCAGCGACATTCTTTTCGATTTCTTTTTGCGAGAGAACAATACCTTCTGTGTAACCCAGGACAACGTTCTCGGCGACAGTGAGCGGTGGGACGAGGGTAAAATGCTGGGTTACCATACCCACCCCGGCTGCAATGGCTTCTTTTGGTGAATGAATGGCTACTTTTTGACCATCGATGAAAATCTCGCCACTATCCGGCTTGTATAACCCGTAGAGTATGCGCATCAATGTTGTCTTGCCGGCACCGTTTTCGCCTAGCAGCGCGTGAATTTCTCCCTGTTCAAGTTCAAAATTCACATCCTGGTTGGCTTTTACAGGTCCGAAAGACTTGTTAATTTGCTTCATTTCGACAGCTAGCATGGTCAATCCTTAAGGGGTCAAAGTGGAATACATAAAAATAGGGGCGGCAGAATAAAATTCTCTGCCGCCCCCTTATCGAGAATTAGTTTACAGCACCAGGCTGAGCTTCATCAATGGGTACACGGAACATACCACTCTTGATGGCTTCTTCCTTGGCTT
>CAYWVP010000041.1:0-12599 GCA_964461605.1 uncultured Anaerolinea sp. | reverse complement strand
ACCTACCTTCATTTCAGAAGCGACCGGGAGCTGACGTTTTTCTGCCAGGATGGCTTCTTTTCCCCTGAATCCGCCGGCAACTGGTCGCATCTCATCGATCCAATATTCCCTCTCTGCAGCGCCGATGGTTCGAAACACGTTTATTCCCAGGCTTTTAGCATTATTCCGGACCAGACGATCCTTGGTGACAATCCCCAATTGTGAACCTTGCTGCCTGGCTGCACGATCGATCAACTGGAGATCCAACCGTTCAGCCAGATCTCTATGGCGTCCCGGTAGAATTAATAAGATCCGTTGGGACATGCACCAGGAGATGCGGTCGCGGATGGATTGTAAATCGTCGTAAGCTTCAACGTGCAGGATGGTGGTTTTCATTCGTTTCATCCGAATTATACATGACCTGTCTGGATGAAACGAAACCTTCCGGGCTGTTTTTTCGTCTTTGCAGAGACTATAATAAAATAAGAACAAATGAGGTTAATATGCGAAAAATGATCCCGATTCTAGTCCTGTTTACCTTGCTGCTTACATCATGCAATTTCCCGTTATCGAAACCCACACCTGATCTCAATATTGTTTCCACCAAAGTGGCCGCCACTCTCGCAGCAGTGCAGACACAATCTCAACCAACGGCACCTTCTGCTGCAACTGAAGATCCGGTTAACCCGACCATGACTCCTTCGCTGGAACCAACAGCTACTCCGACCGAGCAGCCATCTCCCACCCCCACTGCCACTCCTCCGGTTGGAGACCCTGCGGTTGCCCTTGGTGAACCCGCTTTCTTTGATACTTTCTCAAACGGCACATCTTTTGGGTTGTCCAACCCTTACGAGGATGAAGCTGTGGCGATCAGTGTGGAAAACGGAGCAATGGTATTCAAGAGCAAACTGATCAACAATGGCATTCGCTGGCGTCTCACTTCGCGGAATCCCCAGGATCTGTATCTGGAAGGCCGATTCAATGTGACACGTTGTTCAGGAGCTGATCAGTATGGATTGGTTGTGCGAGCCCCGTCTTATTCTGACGGGATCGGATACTACTTTGGTGTGACTTGCAGCGGTCAATACTACCTGCTGCGCTGGGACAAGGAAGGACAGAATACCGTTGTCAGTCTCACATCAGATGAGAGCATCCATTCCGGCAGTGGTCAGGTAAATCGTCTGGGGATCATGGCTGATGGAGAGACGATCCGGCTGTACGTAAATGGCAAGCTGGTCAAGGAAATTACAGACGCAGGAATTAAGGATAAGGGTTACATCGGTGCATTTGTATCCGCCCGCGAAGACCAAAATTTCACCGTGCAACTGGAGGAATTAAAACTTTGGACACTGCAATGACAGGATGGAGTAATACATGCTACCTGCCTTGAGCCCACGCCAGGTGCAAATCGCAGCCCTTGCCCGCCAGAAGACCGAACAAAAACCGGTTTACATTGACACGGAAACCACCGGGCTGAGCAGAACAGATGAGATCGTGGAAATCTCGATTATCGACCACGATGGCACTGAACTACTGTCAAAATTGGTGAAACCAAGCCAGGCGATCCCCCGTGAGGCTGAGCGGATCCATGGGGTCAGTAATCACATGGTGCAAAACGCCCAGGCCTGGCCGATACTCTGGCCACAAATCCGGGCAATTCTTTACGGACGGTTGATCGGGGCCTACAACGCTGAATTCGATGCCCGCATGATGGAACAATCACATCAGCGTTACCGGCTACCCTGGCGCGAAAACCTTACCTATGTGGATGTCTTAAAATTGTTTTCTGAGTTTCGCGGCGAATACGATCCTGTCCGTGGATCATACCGGTATTTCAAACTGGAAGAAGCCGGTCGATATTTCAATATCCCGCTGCCTAACGCCCATCGGTCCACCGCAGATGCCCTGTTGACGCGGGCAGTTTTGCATTCAATTGCAGGATTACCCTATTGAGCAAAAATGTCCAGAATGGCATTCCGGCATTGATCCTCAACGATGATCAGGCAACTGTAATTAATGCCCCCATGAGCGGCAGCCTGCTGCTCAAAGGCCAGGCTGGTACGGGTAAATCCACCTGTGCAGCGCTTCGCCTTCGTTACCTTGTCGAGTCTGGCGTCGCTGGGGATTCAATTCTGGTGCTCGTACCACAGCGCAGCCTTGCCGCGCCCTACTATGCCCAGTTACACGCGACAGATTTCCCCGCGGGAGGAATGCCCTCTCTGCTCACCTTCAACGGACTCACCCAGCGCATGATCACGCTATTTTGGCCATTGATCAACACCAGTGCAGGCTTTACACACACGAAAGTACCATTCAAATTTTTGACCATTGAATCCGCACAATATTACCTGGCAAAGATCGTTGAGCCGTTGCTCCAGCAGGGATATTTTGAGAGCCTCACGATTGATCCCAACCGGCTCTTCAGTCAGATCCTGGACAACTTGAATAAATCAGCAATTGTCGGGTTTCCACCCTCTGAAATTGCCGCGAGGTTGAGCAACGCCTGGATCGGGAAACCTACCCAGTTGAAGATCTATCAACAGGCCGAGGAGTGTGCCATCAGGTTTCGGCAATTCTGTCTTGATCACAACTACCTGGATTTCTCTTTGCAATTGACAGTATTCAAGGAACAAATCTGGCCTTCTTTGATCTGCAAGGAATTCATTCACAAAAATTATCAACACCTGATCTATGACAATATCGAGGAGGATTATCCGGTCGCGCATGATTTCGTCAGTGATCTTCTTCCCGGCCTTACCTCGGCGCTGCTGATTCGGGATACCGGCGGCGGGTACAGATCTTTCCTCGGAGCTGACCCGGCGAGTGCTGCCCGACTCGGAAGCGACTGTGAAGGTGTTTTTGCCTTGAAAGACTCCTTTATTAAATCTACAGCGATCGACAATCTGGAAAATGCACTCGATGAGTCCATACGTACACACCGCCAGCCGGGGGTTGATCACGGGAAGCTCAGTGACAGCTTTTCAATCAGCTCCTTCCGGTTTTATCCCGAAGTGATCGATTGGGTAGTTTCAAGGATACAGGAACTGCTCGCGGATGACATCATCCTGCCGGGCGAGATCGCCATCCTCACGCCGTTTCTGAGTGATGCGCTGCGCTTCTCATTCGCGTCACGCCTGGATGCTGCAAAAATCCCTTTTACCACCCACCGCCCCTCGCGCAGCCTCTACGACGAACCTGCCGTGCGAACCGTACTGACACTTGCCAGGATCGCTCATCCTTCATGGGGTCTACTGCCCGGATCCCAGGAGGTCAGGATGGCTCTCGCCCTGGCAATCAAGGAATTGGATTACGCAAGGGCTGATCTCCTTTCCCGCACCCTCTATCAACGCGGAAATAGGGACTGGTCGCTTAATGCGTTTGATACGTTGAAGATCGATATGCAGGAACGGATCACTTATCGCGCCGGTCAGCAATACGAGATTCTGCGCAATTGGCTGTTTGAAAACAAAGAAAGCGGCTCCAGCGAACTTGATCACTGGCTAAGCCGCCTTTACGGTGAAGTTCTGTCTCAACCCGGTTTTGGTTTCCACACTGATTATGATGCAGCAGCCGCTATCGCTCACCTGATCGATTCCTGCCGGAAATTCCGCAATATCTACACCCCCGACGATCAATCAATACCTGGTAAACCCGGCAAAGAATATGTCCAGGTGTTGGAGCGCGGCATCCTGGCGGCTCAATCCATCATTTCGCAAAGCAGTCAGAGTACCAGCAACGCGGTCTTCCTCGGACCCGCCTTCTCTTTTCTCATGCGTAACCAGCCGGTATCTTATCAGTTCTGGGTGGATATCGGTTCGCAGGGATGGTGGTCGCGCCTCGAGCAACCTCTAACCCAACCCTACGTGTTGAATCGTAATTGGGATCCATCCCTGCCCTGGACCGATGTTGAGGAGTACGAGATCAACCAGCAATCGCTCGCCAGGCTTACTTCCGGGCTGCTGCGACGCTGCCGGGATCATGTTTACATGTGCAGCGTCGCCTACAATGAACGGGGGTTGGAGGAACGCGGGCAACTCCTGCTCGCCATGCAAAACATCCAGCGCATTAAAGCCCGCCAGAGTGAGGCAGACAATGTTTAAACCGCGCCTCAACCAGGCTCAAATACTTGAATACACTAAAGGGCGCATGGGCATCTCTGCAGTACCTGGCAGCGGAAAAACACACACATTATCCTATCTGGCTTCCCAATTGATCCTCAATGGTGGTCTTGAGAATGACCAGGAAATACTCATCGTCACCCTGGTAAATTCAGCAGTCGATAACTTCACAACCCGCATCTCAGGATTTGTGCGCGCTGCCGGATTGCTGGATAACGTCGGATATCGCGTACGCACCCTGCACGGTCTGGCGCACGATATCATTCTCGAACGCCCAGACCTGGCCGGTTTATCCAGCCAGTTTACGATCGTCGATGAGGTGGAATCTGACCGCATGATCGATCAGATCACGACTTCCTATAATCGGCTCCATCCTGAGTTGGCTGATCATTTATTGAAAAGCGGTGTCGACCTGGCACAAGTGAATCATTCGAGGAATGGTTGGCCGCAACTGATCACAGCACTCAACCAGAATTTTATCGGTCAGGCTAAGGACCTGCAGGCTGAACCTGAGGACATTCTTAGAAAAATTGAGCATTACCAATACTCGGATGTATTGCTGGAGATGGGGGTTGAAGTCTATCAGCAATATCAGCGTGGATTGCGGTACCGTAATGCGCTGGATTTTTCCGACCTTATTCGCCTGGCTTTTCGCGTGTTGGAAAGCGATCCCGCCTTCCTGGAACGCCTGCGTTACCGCTGGCCTTATGTCCTGGAAGATGAGGCACAGGATTCCTCCAGTATTCAGGAAAAAATGCTGCGGTTGCTGGTTGGGACTGATGGTAATTGGGTGCGTGTTGGCGATCCCAACCAGGCGATTTATGAGACCTTCACCACTGCGAATCCCCGCTTCTTGAGGAATTTCCTCAAGGAGGAAGGGGTACGCAGCATGAGCCTGCCGCACTCCGGCCGGTCAAACATCAGCATACTCAATCTCGCCAACAATCTGATAGAGTGGACCAGGAACCATCATCCTGTTGCAGACTTGCGCGGCTCACTTGATGTTCCATTCATCGAGCCGACACCGGAGGGGGATCCTCAGCCTAATCCGATCGATCACCCTTACGCCATTTATATTCGTAACACCAGGACCACTCCGGATGAAGAGATCAGGATCGTGGTGGAGAATATCAAACGCTGGTTGCCGCAATACCCGGATAAGACCCTGGCGGTTTTGTGTCCGATCGGCTGGTACGGCGAAAAAGTTGCGGATGCACTGCATAAGGCTGAAATTCCGATGGTTGAGTTGCTGAAAAGCAGCCAATCCACGCGTAGAATCGCCAGCATCGTGGAAAAAGTTTTGTTGGCTTTGGCCAATCCAAACGATTCCGGCAATTTTTCAGAGGCCATCAAGCAGATCCTCAAAGCCGAGATCAGCGAAGACGATCAGATCGAAGAGGTCAACAGGCTCACCACAGCTATTCGAAAATGCAATCGCATGGAAGAATTCTATTATCCGGTACCTGGAAAAGAGTGGTCAGCCAGCCTCGAGCTTCCTGATGCCAATGAAACTCTTTTTGAACGTCTGGATGATTTACGCCAAAAGTTCATCCGCTGGCATCTCGCTACCAGCTTGCCGATCGATCAGCTGATTTTGACCGTTGCCCAGGATCTGTTTACTTCGCCCGCTGAATTAGCCCTGGTACACAAATTCGCCCTGTTGCTTGAATTCAGTGCCGATCTTCACCCGGAGTATTTACTTTCCGATTTTGCCACTGAACTGGCTGAGATCTCCGGCAATATCCGCAAGTTCAATGGCTTCAGCGATGAAGAACTGCGTTTCAATCCCGATGACCACAAAGGTGAAGTATTCGTGTCCACCTACCACAAAGCCAAAGGACTGGAGTGGGATCGGGTTTACCTGATGTCTGTCAATAATTACGATTTTCCTTCAGCCCAGGAATTTGATAATTACATTGGAGAAAAATGGTTCATCAGGGAGGATTTCAACCCGCATGTGGAAGCGCTTGATCGGCTCACCGGTCTGCTGACAGATAACGCGCAATTGATCACTGCTCCGCCAGGAGCAGCGACCAGGCAAGCCCGACTGGATTATGCCAGTGAGCGCCTCCGCCTGCTGTTTGTGGGGATAACCCGGGCTCGTCAATCTCTCGTGATCACCTGGAATACCGGCAGCCGAAAGAATGAACCCCAACGCATGGCCTTACCCCTTGAAGCACTCTACGCTTACTGGAGCAATTCAAATGAACCTGCCTGATAATTTTTCGTTTTCCCAGCAGAATTTACAGGATTATTCAGATTGCCGGTATCGATTCCTGCTCAAATATATCCACGGTGTTGAATGGCCGGCTGTGGAAAGCGAGCCGGTTCTGCTGCAGGAAGCCAGGATGGAACTTGGTCAACAGTTTCACCGCCTCGTCCAGCAAAATTTTTCCGGTGTCGATCAATCTCTGCTCAGCGCCCAAATTGAATCTCCAGAATTGGCTGCCTGGTGGCAGGAGTACACAGCGTTAGACCTGTCAACCCTGCCTGGCGAAAAGTACGCTGAGAAAACAATTTCCGTCCCATTCAACGGTTATCGTCTGACCGCCAAGTACGACCTCCTCGTAATAGATTCCGGACAGAAATTCACGATTTATGATTGGAAAACCAGCGAATTTCTACCGAAAGCGACCAACCTGCTCGGTCGACTGCAATCGATCGTTTACCCTTTCGTCCTGCGGAAATCGATTACAGGTCAGGCGGAAACAGTAGAAACAATGAAAGAGATCGAGATGATCTACTGGTATCCTGCACATCCAACCCGCCCGATAAGCTTCCATTACTCCAACGATCGGTATCAGCAGGATGAAGAATTGCTGTCTGGATTGGTCGATGAGATCATCAATAATGGTGAGGGTTGGTTCGAGAAAACCAATGAACAATCCAGATGCCGTTACTGTAGTTATCGCTCACATTGCGGGCGTGGCATCAATGCCGGTGTGATTGAACCCGGATCAGAAGAATTCCCGGATGAATCCGCTTTTGACCTGGATTTTAACGCGCTGTAACGGTGAATATGAAACAATCTTTGCATTTTGACCGGTCATGGATCGTCCAGGAAAAGCTTCCCATCCCGGGAGAACTGCGGCAGCATCTACCCTACCATGAGATCATTCTTCAAACCCTGGTTCAGCGTGGTTTTTCAACGGTAAACTCAGTTCAACAATTTCTAAACTATAAAGAATATTCCCCTACCTCTCCATTCGACATACCTGACATGGACAGGGGGATCGACCGTGTGTCCCGTGCAATAGACAATCATCAGTTAATTGGCATTTGGGGGGATTTTGATGTGGATGGTCAGACTTCCACAGCGATCCTGGTTTCTGCCCTGCGGGCAATAAATGCCAGCCACATTTACCATATCCCGGTGCGGGGGCGTGAATCACATGGTATTGGCATGGAGGCATCAAAAGATTTTATTTCCGCCGGAGTAGATCTGATCCTCACCTGTGATACAGGCGTGACCGCTAACGAATCCATCGCCTATGCGAAGTCGCTGGGAATTGATACAGTCATTACTGACCATCATCTCCTGCCGGAGGTGCTGCCGGATGCTGAGGCGGTCATTAATCCCAGGCGTCTGCCAACCGGTCACCCGCTTTCCACACTGCCTGGTGCCGGTGTTGCTCTGAAATTTGCGGAAGCGCTGTTAACAGCCCGAAAAATTGACATGGATGCCTCACTATTACACGATCTGGCTGCCCTGGGTATTATCGCGGACCTGGCGGATCTATACAGAGACACACGTTACCTGGCGCAATCGGGGCTCGAAACCATGCGGTTTTCCCCACGTCCAGCACTGGCTGCCTTGCTGGCTGAAGCAGAAGTAAACCCCACCAGTATGACCGAAGAACAGGTGTCTTTCGCCCTCGCACCCCGTCTTAATGCGGTCGGCAGGCTCGCAGATGCAAATCCAATCGTAAACTTCCTGCTGAGCAATGATCCAGCTGAGATCAGGGTCACGGTCAGCCAGGTGGAAGGTTTGAACAGCAGACGCAAATTGTTGTGTGACCAGGTCTTTGCCGGTGCACAGTCCCTTATTGAACAGGATCGTTCGGTGTTGGAACACGCGGCACTTGTCCTGCACCATCCTGAATGGCCCGGTGGTGTGGTTGGCATCGTCGCCAGCCGTCTGGTGGAGCTCTATCATCGACCGGTCATCCTGCTGACAGGAACACCCGGACAACCCTTACGCGGGTCTGCCCGCTCGGTGGAAGGGATCGATATCACCGCTGCTCTGCGCAGGAACGAAAACCTCCTTCTCAACTACGGCGGCCACCCCATGGCTGCGGGTTTGTCCTTGACCGAAGAAAACCTGATTAGTTTCGTACGCGGACTGGACAAAGAGCTTGAAGAACAGACATCCCAAATGGAGGCAGGACCGCAATTGCTGATCGATGAGGTCATTAATCCCTCTGATGTCTCTATTGAACTGGCGCGTTCGTTTGAGGTGTTGGCTCCTTATGGACCCGGTAACCCTCCCCTCGTTTTCAGCAGTGAAAATATGCAGGTGGTCGACACCAGACCCGTCGGGAAATTGCAGGAACATCTGCTGGTCGACGTTGAAGATCCGGCTGGCAACGTGAATCGGTTGATCTGGTGGAATGGAACTGGATTGCCTTTACCAGAAGGCCGCTTCACGCTGGCATACACTCCGCGTGCAACCAATTACCGCGGCGAGGATCAGGTCTCATTGGAATGGGTCGATTACCGTCAGGTTGCAAATGAGATTGTTCCGGAAGTAAAAGAAAAGAATAAGTCCATTGAAAACATCGATCTGCGTCATTCCGGCACACCCGTAGTAGACCTTGAAAGCATCGTAGATCAGGGCGAAATCCAGATCTGGAAGGAAGGGAATGACGATTTTAAGGTCAACGGCTTATCTCGTAGTAACCTGCAGCCGGGTCACAATCTCGTCATCTGGAGCGTCCCAGCCAGCTACGCTGTGCTGCGCCAGATCATCCGGACTGTTCGACCAAAAACCTTGTACTGGTTCCTTCTCACACCTGCTGAACACCAGTTGCCGGTATTTCTGCGGCAGCTCGCATCCGTAATAAAACACCAGTTAAACCCGGGAAATTGCGTTTTCAACGCGTCTACGCTTGCTGCTTCCCTGGCAGTCAGTGAAGACATCGTAGAACTTGGCATTAATTGGCTGGCTAGTAAAGGGGCAATTACAATCGAAGATCGTGCATCGGATGGGTTCACCCTGAAATTGGGTGGCGAGGCGGATCCAGCCGCACAAGAAAAAATGGAACAATCGCTGCTGCGGGTCTTCCAGGAACTGCAGGCTTTCACCAGTCATTTGCGTCAGACAGACCTGGCGAGGATTGTTGACGAACTAGGATAATTTTCCTCCAATTTCATTGTTATAATCAAACCATGAACAAGAAGCTTACCCGCCGTGACTTTCTCAGGCTCAGTACACTGGGTGTTGCCAGCCTTGCCTTCCGCCCTACCTACAATTTTGGTGAACTGGCTGAAAGCGACAACCTGGCGCGCGTGGGAACCACATCCGTCAGCGTCTACAGCCAGCCGGATGATGAAAGCCAGATCAAGTTCCAGCGCTATAGGGACGAGATCATCAATATTTACTACGAAGTGATCTCAGACAAATCCCCTCAATACAATCCGCTCTGGTACCGTGTATGGGGTGGGTACATCCATTGTGCGCACCTTCAACGCGTCCATGTGAAATTAAACCCCGAGCCGCAAAAACTCAGTGAGGGAATCCATCTGATCGAAATCACCGTACCGTATGCCCTCAGTTACCTCCAGCGCAAGGCCGGTGAATGGACGCCTCTCTACCGTTTATATTTCGGCACCGTACATTGGGCAGTCGGCATTGTTGAAGGACCGGATGGTGAACCCTGGTACCGCATCGTTGATGAACTGATCCAGAACGAGAACCTGCATTATTACATTCCGGCGAAACACGCCAGGCTTATCCCTGCCGAGGAGACCTCACCGATCTCTCCTGACGTAAACCCTGACAAAAAATATATCGAAGTGTCTCTTGCTGCGCAGGAATTGACGGCGTACGAAGAAGGGCGTGTTGTGCTGAAAACCAAAATCTCTTCCGGGTTGGATTATCAACCGCTCAACGAGATTCCCTGGAACACTCCCACCGGTCGTTTCCACGTTCAGACGAAAATGCCCTCCAAGCATATGGGCGGCGCGGAATTAACGGATGACCTTGAAGCTTATGTGCTCCCCGGAGTCCCGTGGGTCTCGTTTTTCGAACCAGAGAACGGTATCGCTTTTCATGGCACCTACTGGCACCAGAACTATGGAATGCCGATGAGCCACGGCTGCATCAACATGAAAACTGAAGAAGCGCGCTGGCTGTACCGCTGGGTTACGCCGGTTGGTGAGATGAATAAGATCACCACGATCGGTTACGGTACCCAGGTGCACGTATTTTAGTTGTTCAATCGTTCATATCCCTTTGGTAATGGATTCCCGATAAATTCAGCAAAAACACGGTTTCCAAACAGCCTGCCTTTGCGGGTAAGGCGCAGCCCTTTCCCATGAGCATGATATTCAAGCAAACCTTGTTTTAATAACCGGCCGATCTGCTCCTTGAACAGGACCATAATATTGATCCCATAACGATCTTGAAAATCATCGATCGAAACACCTTCAGCGGTCATCCTCATCGAGACCATCATGTGTTCCTGTATCATTTCCCATTCATTTAACCGTGTTACACGTTCACAAGCCGGCCCTTCTGGATAATTGCGTGTGCCCCCCTGCATCACCCGCTCAATGTAGGCAGGGATCAACCCCACATTTTCAGTTCTTGTTTCCTCTACAAATCCATGCGCACCGGCACCAAATCCGAGGTACGGCAAATAACGCCAGTATTGCAGGTTGTGCCGGCAGGATTTGTCTTTTGAAATCGCCCAATTGGATATTTCGTACTGATGAAAACCCGTTTCCTCCATCATCGTCATCGTCATTTCGTACATATCCGCTGCCAGGTCCTCGTCCGGTTCCTCCACCAAACCACGATCGACCCATTTTTTCAGACGGGTACCATCCTCCAGGATCAGTGAGTAGACGGAAAAATGCTCCACACCAAGATCCAACGCCAGTCTTAGCGTTTTTTCCCAGCTCGCCAGGCTCTGTCGCGGGATCCCGAAGATAAGATCGAGGTTGATGTTCTCAAAACCAGCTTGTCGACTCCAGTCCACAGCTTTAAGCAAAGATTCGTTGGTATGTTGTCGATCCAAAATTTTTAGATCCTGCCCTGAAGCCGATTGCATACCAAAGCTGATCCTGTTAAAACCAATCTCGCGCAATTCCCTGATCGATTGAGCTGTAACGGTTTCCGGGTTTGCCTCGAGTGTGATCTCCGCTTCGGCGGGGATCGCAGCATACCTGGTGACGGCTTGCAGGATCTTTTCAAAATCTCCGCTTGTCAGCAAGGATGGTGTACCACCGCCAAAAAAAATCGTATGGGCATTGATGGGTTCGTGTGACTTTGAAAGGACTGCGTCAACCTCAGTGCATAAAGCATTGACATAGCCCGGGAGATAAGTTTGCATGCCGGCAAATGTGTTAAAATCACAATACCCGCACCTGCGGCGACAAAAAGGAATGTGAAAATACAGGCTAATATCCTTCATTTCAGGTTAGAATATCACAATCTTGTACACAAGCAAAGGATGATTGAACGGACGCCGAAAAGCTGATCCGTGTACATTTCTCTTGAGAGAATACTATGACACCAGAAAAAACCAATCCAACCCCAAAAACCTGCCCAACCTGCGGTACGCGGTTGAGTGAAAACGCAACCCGTTGCCTGGTTTGTGGACGAAACTTTACCACCACAACAAAAAAAGCTGAAGAAACACCCATTCAGAATCCCAAATTGCCTGAGTTGAAGATCAGCCTTCCTGCAGCGATCGGTCTGATTGTGCTCATCCTGGGATTGGGTGCAGCGTTGATTTTTGTAATCCTACAAACGACAGGGCGCGTTGCCACCCCCACTGAAACACCCACCCCAACCCTGACACCCACATTGACGCTGACACCGACAGCGACCCTGGAACCCACCATCGGACCAACTGCGACGCAGCAACCTCCCCAGGAATACACCGTCAAAGATGGCGACCTGTGCAGCTCCATTGCGGTCATGTACGGTGTCTCCATTCAGAGCATTGCTAACACTAATGCGCTTCCCCCGGATTGCGGTACGCTTTATGTGGGGCAAAAATTGTTGATTCCCTTCCCGACCCCCACTGTTACACCCATGCCCACAGCAACTTTAAGCGCAGCAGAAGCAACCCAGCAGTCTTGTGGCACGCTTTCTTATCAGGTGACTGAAAACGACACGCTGGGTTCGATCTCTGCTAATTACAACATCAGCATTGAAACGATTAAAAACTGGAACGCTATGACCAGTGATATTGTTTACGAGGGAATGTTCCTGAACCTGCCATTATGCGAACGTATGCCCACCCAGGGACCCACTCCCACTGCCACCCTTTT
>CAYWVP010000040.1:8703-12650 GCA_964461605.1 uncultured Anaerolinea sp. | reverse complement strand
TCCGCCGCTCCTACGCCCGGCAACTGGGTATCTTCAAAGAGGAAGGCGCGGTGCAGTTGGGCGGTGTTCCGGTGCTGGTCGGCGAGATCGGCATCCCCTACGACCTGGGTGGCAAACAGGCTTACCGGGATGGTGATTTCTCCACCCAATCCCGCGCCATGGACCGCAGCATGAAAGCCATCGAGGATAACCTGTTGAACTGCACACTGTGGAATTACGCTTCCGATAATATCAATCAACGCGGCGACCGCTGGAACGATGAGGATCTATCCATTTTCAGCCGCGATCAGCAGACAGATCAAGCCGATCTCAATTCCGGCGGTAGAGCGTTGAACGCAGTGATTCGACCCTATCCACTCGCCACCGCCGGCATTCCATTACACATGGAGTTTGACTACCGCACGGGGGCATTCGAATACTCCTTCAAAGATGCGGGAGATGGTAAAACCGCTCCAACACGCCTTTTCATACCGAACCTGCACTACCCCCGCGGGATCAGGGTTTGGCTCTCGGATGGCGAATACCTGCACGACACTGCTCAACAGCTACTCGAATATACCCCCGGAAAGCTGGATACACATATAATTAAGCTCGATCCAGTTCATTAATCTTTTGGTCCAAAACCGATTATCAGTGGAGGTGTTCCGTGGCCCATTTACCAACCGATCATAGTGACGTTCCCATCCGCCTGTTCAAATCTGATTTCCTCGAGTTTTTCTCCCACATCAGTCCCGTCGTCGTGGTCATCATCTGGCTACCCGTCGCACTCTTTTTCCTCATCCGCTCCATCGTACAGGCTCCAGCAGGAACTTTCGCGGCGCATATCCCGCTTGGCTTTCTTCTTGGCCTGTTCATTTGGACCCTTTCCGAATACACGCTGCACCGCTTTCTCTTTCACATGCCCGTAAAAGGTGCCAGTGCTGAACGCATCGTCTTTCTTTTTCATGGTGTCCATCACGCGCAGCCGCAGATGAAGACACGCCTGGTCATGCCCCCTGTGGTCTCCATGCCCCTCGCCGCGGTTTTTTATGGTCTCTTTTACCTCATATTCTCAGTTCTCCTTAACGCAGGTCAATGGGTCGGGCCGCTCTTCTCCGGGTTCATCATTGGCTACCTCATCTATGATCTCACCCATTACGCCACGCATCACTTCCCCATGCGCAACGGTTATCTCAAGTTCATCAAGCGCTACCACATGCAGCATCATTACAAAACCCCCAACAAGCGCTTTGGCGTGAGCTCGCCTATCTGGGATCGGGTTTTCAACACTTATCCCCGCTAAGTGCCCGTGGAGTGGCTGGCTGTTCCTGCAGCAATCTTATTACTCGCCTTCGGGCTGTGCCTGTTGCTGGCCATTCCGCTCGTCAAACGCCAGGGTCAAAAAGAGATTCGCTCTCCGGCTGAATTTGACCTTTCTTTTGAAGAAGTAAGCTTCCTCACCGCTGATCACATGCAGTTGCGCGGCTGGTGGATCCCTTCTCCCGCTTCCACCCGCACTGTCATTTTGCTGCATGGTTACGCCGGCAGCATGGACCCCGATATCCGTTATGCACCTCCCCTGCACAAAGCCGGTTACAACGTGTTGATGTTCGATTTCCGCGCGCACGGGCGTAGTTCCGGCCGTATTACCAGCCTCGGCGCGCTCGAGTCCCGTGATGTGCACGCTGCCATCGATTTTGCTGACGCGAAAGGCAGCCAACACATCGGCCTGTTGGGCTTCTCCATGGGAGGTCGCGCGGCTGTCCTCGCAGCCCCCTACCCTCCAATCATCAAAGCTGTGATCTCCGATGGCAGCCCTGCCCGCCTGGTCACCGCCATCACCCGGAACCTGCTGCTCAGGAAGATACCACCCGTGCTCAGTTGGCTCCTCGCAAGGATGATCCTGATTGGCGCTTCTCTCCTGACGGGTGTAAATTTAAGCAGGAACGACCTTCACCGCGCGGCAGCGAATCTATCTGGAACACCGGTGTTGTATATACATGGCGGGCTTGACCGTTACACCACACCGCAGGAGCTCAACAGACTGATGCAACTCGCCGGTCCGCGTGCCCGCCTCTGGTCAGTGCCGGAGGCAAAGCATCGCAACATCGAAGACACCCGCCCCGATGAGTACATTGAGCAGGTACTCTCCTTCTTGGAAGAGAACCTATAGATATTTGCAGCGGAGGAACTCATGAAACGTAGCAACGCCTGGCATCTGTTCATCATCAACGCCTATTGGATCGGCTTATCTTTCATGTGGAACAGCCTCCACGTGACCATCATCCCGGCAGTGCTTCTGAAGTACGTACCTGAATCACAGAAGAACACCTGGCTCGGGTTGCTGACCTTTTTCGGGTTGATCCTCGCCCTGCTCATCCAGCCGCTGTCCGGGTCAATTAGCGACCACTGGCGCGCGAAGATGGGCCGGCGTAAACCGTTGATGTGGCTGGGCACGGCAGGTGACCTCGTCTTCCTCACCGTCATGGGTTTCATCGGCGGCTTGCCGGCTCTGTTCGTCGGTTACATCGGGCTGCAAACCACTTCCAATGTCGCGCATGGTCCCGCCCAGGGGCTCATCCCTGACCTCGTTCCTGCTGATAAGCTCGGCCTGGCCAGCGGCATCAAGACCGCGCTCGATATGGCTGGCATCGTCCTCTCCTCCCTGCTGATGGGTTTTCTCATCACCGCCAAGGATCCCGATCCACGCCTATCGATCACCGTTATCATTGGCTTTCTCGTTGTGTTCGGCCTGATCACGTTGATCTTTACCAGGGAAACATCCACCCTTGACGGCACCCGCAATCGCATCGAATTTGGAAAACTGGTGCGTGATGTCTTTAATTTCAAGATCAAAGGTGACCGTAATTACTGGCAGCTGATCCTCAGCCGCTTCTTCTACCTGGTCGGCATCTACGGATTTCAATCATTCGCTCAGTACTTCATCCGCGACAAGTTCCCGGAACAGGACCCCATCATCTTCACTCAATTCGTGATGGGTTCATTCGTGATCGTGCTGATCATCTTCAGCCTGGTTGCCGGCGTACTCAGCGATAAACATGGTCGCAAGCGGCTGCACCTTCTCTCTTCAGTTATCGGCGCGATCGGCGCTATCCTGCTCATCTTCGCGGTGACGCCTGCCCAATTGCTGATCTTCGGGTCGGTCATGGGCGTGGGTCTGGGCATTTTCATGAGCACCAACTGGGCGCTGGCCAATGATATGGCACCGAAAGACGATGCCGGAAAATACATCGGATTGACCAACATCGCCACTGCCGGCTCGGCAGCCATAGCCCGCCTGGAAGGACCCATGACCGACGCGCTCAACAACGCCGCCCCCGGTCAGTGGTGGGGCTGGACGGCACTTTTCGCAGTATCCGCTGTCTTAATGCTGCTTTCTGCTGTCGCACTGCTGAAGGTCCCTGAACCCCGTAAAGCTTCCGGCTGATTGATGCACTATTGAATCAGCCACCTTCGGGAGATCAGTTCGGCATACCTTATAATAGAGTCATGGCAATCGACAACTTCATCAACCGCTATACCCAGCCAGTCATTGATTTGCTTAACAGTGCGCGTGCATTTTTACTCACCACCTGTCCGGATTTGATCGAGGAGCTGGACGAGCCGTCGCGCATACTGGTGTACCGCATCGCCGCGGGGAACGATGGAATTGTGTTCACCCTCATCCCTTCGCGGACCGGGGTGAAGCTGGGTTTCTATCGCGGCCGCGCGCTGCCGGATCCAGCTGGTTTGATGCAAGGCCACGGCAAAGTCCATACCACCATTCCGTTCACCGCTGAACTTCTGGAGAATCCGCATCTGAAAGAACTTGTTCTTTCAGCCACGCAATCTGCCCGCGAACGCAACAGCAGGAGATAACCAATGTCAGAAAGATCCATCCTTGAACGGCTGCAGTTAAAACCGGGTCGCACCCTCCTGGTGATCGATCCCCCCAAGGGTTACCTGGA